>JANQFT010000197.1 GCA_028277685.1 Phycisphaeraceae bacterium | reverse complement strand
CAGCGGTGGCGCGGCCGGCGTGGGCAAGGCCACCACCATGACCGTTGTCTACGCCATCGTCTCCATCATTTTTGCCGACCTGTTGTTCACGGCGATCTTCTACGTGCTCGGCTGGCACTAACGCGATATGCCGTGCTGTCGCCCACACGCCGATTCAACGCCTGCGTGATCCGCATCACCACCAGCGCCAACGGTAACAACGCAGCCACCAACAATCCGCGACCCCACCAACCGGCGCTGAACATCCACGCAGCACCGTAGACAATCAACCACAACCAGCCCATGCGCATCAACGCCCGACCTGCCGCGCGGCCGCTGCCGATCTTAGGTAACCGCATACTGGCCAGCAGTGCGAATGCTCCTGCGGCCAGCACTGGCCCGACCCACACCCACGCAGCATCGGGCAAGCTCAGTCCGTTCTGGTACAACATCCAACCCATCAACACCAACGACCAGAATGCCCAGCCGCCCACCAACGTGCCCAGATGAAGCCCGGTGAGTTTCGGTCGTTTGCGTTCCAGCACATACGCCGCCGCGGTGATACCCACGATGTGCGTCATCGTTAACCAGATCGGCCAGCAGAACGCCAGGTTCGGATTCACGATGAACATCGCTCCCGCGCGAATCAACCCCAACATCAACGGCCCAGTGCCGGGAAAGTGTTTACCCACCGCATCGAAGAACAGAATTCCGCCACAGCAGATCAGGCACACCACCGTGGCCGTAGGCCCAAACGGCACCGCACAAACCAACGCCAGCAATAACGCACCAAGTGCCAGCACAATCGCGCCAGCTACCGAAAAACGACCTGCCGCAATCGGGCGATCCGGCTGAAACAATCGGTCATGCCGCACATCCAGCACATCATTCAACGTGGTGCCGAACACGTGCAGGCCCACCGTCAGGCCGGTCGCCAGCAGCAGGGCTAACCAGAGTGGTAAGCCGTTCAGGGCTTCGGTGCCGACTTCGCCTGAGCCACCCGCCGTGGTCAGCAGCACGATCACCCACACATCGGCCACGCCTGCAAAAACCAGCGCCAGCCGTGTTACCGCCAACAAAGCCGCCACATTGAAAGGAGATCGTTTCATGCGATCTGCACCACTTGCTGTGGGTCATCACCAGCAACACACAAGCCCATCTTGATCGGCCGGTGTCTGCCCGGTAGCATATCATATTCTGTGTTTCGCCTGCCGCGGGGCAAGACCAGCCCGCCCCGAGCCGATATACCCCACAGGGTTACACCATGCAGTTGACCGATATTCTCAAGGATGATTGCGTCAAGGTACCACTCGACGCCACCGACAAGCAGGCAGCGATCTACGAACTGATCGACCTGCTCGCTGAACGTGGTTGCGTGACCAACACCGAAGCGCTCAAGCAAGCGGTTTGGCATCGCGAAACCACGCGAACTACCGGCATCGGCCACGGCCTGGCCATCCCCCACGGCAAGAGCGACTGTTGCGATCACCTGGTGATGGCCATCGGCAAACCCGCCAAACCGATCGACTTCCAGTCCATCGATGGCAAGCCGGTGAACGTGATCATCCTGTTAGTGTCACCTGCGGACCAGACTGGCCCGCACATTCAGGCGTTGGCCCACATTAGCCGCATGATGACCAACGATGACTTCCGTGCCGCCATCCGCCAGGCCGATTCCGGCGATGCGGTGTATCAGTTGATCGCCGAACATGACAATAGTGCGGCGAATACGTAAACTTGGCGCATGCATGGTTCACGCCATGATTCGTCATCAGATTGGGTTTTAGACATTCATCGTTTGGGGCGGTAGCTCAATTGGGAGAGCGCGGCCTTTGCAAGGCTGAGGTTGAGGGTTCGAGCCCCTTCCGCTCCATTCGATTCACCCCGATGGTCCACCAAGGACCATCGGGTTTTTTCATATGATCACCTTGCGTACATGCGGTCTTCCTGCAGTTGTATGAAATCTTCCCGCTGACGATCGGCTGCACGGCCTGTCGGCTCAGTCAGGATCGAATCGCGATCGAACTCCAGTTTGTAATCGAAGCTGATCACACGTTCCTTTGTCCCGGATGTGTTGCCATGCAGGTCAAGGTCCCATCGTAAAATCCCACGTGACTTCTCACGTCGAATGTATGTCTTGTCGTTGCTGAGCGGGTCGCTCATCGCGCCCATGGTGACCTTCAGTTGATTGTTGTTCCGGGCATCGGGCACGCGATCGTAGACACGCAGTTTCACACCGGTTTTCTTGAAGTTACTGACGGCCAATCGATACTTGAACTGTTGCACCCGATTACCCCACTGGGTTTTCTCCTGGCGGTCGACCAGTTCACGCGAGCAAATCAACTGCGGATCCGCCCCGAAGCCCACCACAAACCGTTGGCCACGAGCTACCGTGACGAATTCAGTGCGCCCTACGAATTGTTCATCCAGATAGACATTCACCCGTCCACCCAGTAAATCGTACGGCGTGCTGTTCAATAGTTGCACTTGCCGATACACCAATTCGCTTAGCACGGGAATCGCCACGTAGTACAGTGAACCACTCACATCCGATCGTGTGATCCGCACCATCTGTTGATCACCACGTGTTGCCAAACTCACCTTGCCCGGCAGGCGATAACTAATGCTTACTCCGCGCGGCTTCACCGCTAGGTCGGCCTTCACATTCCGCAAAGTCTGTACGTCGTTATTGAACTCAAGAAACTGATATGAGTTCGCCGCAGCATTCAGATCCCAGTTCACTCGATTGTTGTCAGAGATGCTGACATTCTCTTGTAAGCTCGTCACAAATGCTTGTTGGCCCTGAAAGAACGACTCCGCCTTCTTGGCCACGCTTGCGGGCGCAATCGCTTTGCCGGAGACTTCGGGCTTAGGTTTCACCAAGACCTTCAATGGCGCAATGCTTGGTCCGGCTGAACTCATCGCCGGCGATGCAGTGGAGAGAGTCAACCCCACATCCGACCAATCCTCACCACTCATCTGGTGAATGATCGCATCGTATTCAACCGTTATCTTGTTGCCTTTTCCGTTCGCCCGCAAGTTGTAACTGGGCGACCAACCGCACTGGCGCACCATGTAATTCACGCGCACGACATGGGGTTGATCATCCAGCTTCTCCAGGAACAGCACAGCCTGTTTCACATGGCGAGTTTTGCTTTGCGTGAGTTTCTCACGCTGTTGGGTGAGCAGGGCGAGCTTCTCTTCGATTGCTCTTACCTCCAACCCCAATTCATGTTGGAGTTCGTGCACCTTCTCGCGGGCATTGCTTGTGAAGCGGAACATGTGCTCCAACTTCGATGTTTCCAGTGTGCCGTTGCTGATCTCGGCTGAAGCTTTGGCTGCGACGAACTTCTCCATGCGGTCTATGTAGCTCTTGCGGGCGGCCAACACGCCCTGATGGCCAATGGCGTGGGCCTTAGAATCAGACAACTCACGAATCCTGGCATCCAGTTCCGCCACTTCAGGTCTTGGGTCTTCATTCACCGGGCGACTGCGAAATCGCACCGCCCGCACATCGATCCCGCCGTCGCATTCAGCGAACAGACTGGCTGAGAGAACATGCTCAGGAAGGTCTGTCACCACCACTTGAACCGGACCCGCCTTGCCAGCCACGGTAACCTCACGCACGACCTGTGCCTGGTCGCGATAGACGGTAACCTTTGTTGGCTTACCCGTAAGAACCATTGACTCCGCGATGCCAAGGTGAGTAACAAACCCAATAACAAACGTGGCGAAAACATAGCGCATGTTGGTGCCCCAAGATAGAAGTGTTCACATTTGTCATATAGGACGTGCCCACCTGCCTGACAGTTCTGCCTCACAGACATTTTTTCCGCATTCGGCTACAATTCAATGTTTACCCACCCATCGGGATGTAACGCATGGTACGTGACAATCTTTCAGGCGCGATTGCCGAACTCGAGGCGCGGATCTTAACCATCCGCGACTCCCTTTGACTTAGACACCAAATCCACCCGGCTTGCCGAACTCGAACAACAGATGGGCGGCGCCGATTTCTGGAATAACCAGGAAGAAGCGCAGAAAGTCGTCGGCGAACTGAAGACGCTCAAAGCCCAGGTCGAGCCGGTGCGGAACATGCTCCAGGCCGTGGAAGACGTTCAGGTGCTGCATGAACTCGGTGAAGCCGAGAAAGATGCGGACACCATGAACGAAGTCGACGAGCAACTGACTGGCCTTGAATCCAAGATGGATCGTATCGAAACCCAATCGTTGCTCAGCGGCAAGCACGATCACCGTGATTGCTTCGTTTCCATCTTCGCCGGTGATGGCGGCACCGAAGCCAACGACTGGGCTGAGATGCTCATGCGCATGTACCTGATGTACGCTGAGAACCAGGACTGGAAGATCGAGGAAGTCGATCGTCACGATGGTGAAGAAGCCGGCATCAGCGATGTGACACTGCGCATCGCCGGGCCTTACACATTCGGTTACCTGTCTTGCGAACGGGGCACGCATCGGCTGGCCCGTGTCTCGCCGTTTAACGCTCAGGGTAAACGGCAGACGAGCTTCGCCACTGTGGATGTCACGCCCGAGCTGGGTGATACGGACATCACCATCAACGAGAAAGAATGCGAGATCGAGTTCTTCGCCCGATCGCGCGGCCCCGGTGGGCAGAACGTGAACAAGGTTGCCACCGCCTGCCGCATTACACATAAGCCCAGCGGCATTCAGGTGGTTTGCTCCAACGAGAAGTCGCAGGTGCAGAACAAGAAGATCGCCCTCGGCATCCTGCAGGCCAAACTCGAGCAGCAGGAAGAAGAAAAGCGTGCCGCCGAACGCCAGGCCGAGCACGGTGACCTGAAGATGGGCTGGGGTTCGCAAATCCGCAGCTACGTGTTTTACGATAACCGCGTGAAAGACATCCGCACCGGCCACGAAGTGGGCAACCCCCAACGCGTGCTTGACGGCGACCTGCAAGGCTTCATTGACGCCGAACTGCAGCGGCGAAGGAAATCAAAGGCGTAGGGGAAGGCATTAAGACAACGAGGCATTGAGTGTGAGGCACAAAGATTTGCCCACAAAGTGACGCGGGTTTCCCGCGTTGCCGCGCGTGCTGGCTTTGGCTGTTCCTCCTCCCTGTACGCCATACCCGATAAGCTATACCCTTGCAGCAATTACGTTTGCGTGCCGTCGCGCCCCGATGGACGCACGCGATAAAGAACATGCCGAACGAAACAGGAAGTCCGACCATAGGTCCGGGCCTGGCTGGACAATGCGGTCAGGACCAAGAGAGCCGAGTCACTCCATTTTCAGAGCCTTTTTCATGGGAGGGTTGAAGTTATTCGTCATTGCATATCAGCCATCACCTCAACCCTCTCTGAAGGGAGAGTGGGTTTGATCACACGCGTACCCCCATCAACTTACTCATGCTCACAAACGCTTCGGTATTCTTCTTCAGGCCGGCGAAGTGGTGTTGGCCGGGGCCGGTGGCGGTGATGATGACGAAGTCGGCGGTGTGGCTGACGCCGGTCCAGCCGATGCCGGTGTAGTTGGCGAGGGTTTGGCCGATGATGCCGTAGGGGCTGGTGAATTGTTGGTGGATCATCTTCGGCAGGCGATTGCGGATGGACTTGGCGCTTTCGTAGAGTTTCTGGGCGCCGGCTCTATCGCCAGCTTTTTTCAGCTTCTTCGCCTTGGTCATGATGGGCAGCACCTTAAACGCATCGACGAGAATGGCGGCGTGTTCATCGGAGAGTTTGAGTCCGAAATGTTTCGCCAGGTCGTCGGCGGTGGGGCCGGTGGTGCCATACTTTTTGACGATACTTTCAAAACTGACGTTGGCGTTGGCGGTGCGGGCGAAGACTTCGTTGGAGTTGATGTAACCGCTGCCGGTACCGTTGAGTCCGGGGTTGGCGTTGCCGTGGTCGGTGGTGACGACGATGAGCGTGTCATCGCGGTCCTTCGCGAATTCCAGTGCGACCGCGACGGCATCATCGAAGGCCAGTTGATCGTGGATGATGGCCGGTCCATCGTTGGCGTGGGCCGCGTGATCGATACGACCACCTTCGACCTGCAGCAGAAACCCTTTGTGTGCGAACTGGTTGAGTGAGTGCAACGCGATTCTGGTCATTTCAGCCAGTGTCGGCGTGCTGTTTTTCAGCTTGGCTGAGTTCACATGGTCGAGCGTGAACGGCAGATGGGTGTTGCCGAACAGGCCGAGAATACGTTCATTGCCTTTTGCCTGTTGCATCTGGTCGCGGCTTTCGCAGACGGCATAACCTGCTTGCTGGTATTTCGTGATCAGTTCGGGTGAGAAGAACTTGCGGCCGCCGCCCATGAGCACGTCGACACGTTCGAGAAACTGCGGGGCAATCTGATCTTCCAGATCACGATGATGAATCTGCGCAGCGAACCCGGCCGGCGTGGCGTGGGTGATGCGCGTGGTGGAAACCAGTCCAACCTTACGACCGGCTTTGTGGGCGATGTCGGTGATGGTGGTGCGCTTGGTACCATCGGGGGTGATGTTGATGGCCCGGTTATTCACACGATGACCACAACCCCAACTGGAAGCGGCCGCGGCGGAGTCGGTGACAAGTGAATTGGCCGACGCCATGTCAAACTGGCCATGCGCGAGGGAGGCATCGCGCATCAGTTTCACCCAAGCGGTGCCCTTGTCGCGGGTCTGCAGGCTGAACGCCTCAGTTATGACGGGCACGCCCATGCTCATGCCGTCGGACACCATGTAGATGATGTTGCGCACCTTGCCGCTGCGTACGGGGCCGGCGGGGCGAGAGGCAGCCGCCCGTGCACCGGTTCCTGGAAGCGCAACCGCCAGACCGGCAGCACCACCCAGCATCAAAGCTTCTCGTCGATTGATTTGACCATCCAGCATCACAAAACTCCGCACATATCTAATCTTGTATTGTGACTATTGTAGCGGGAGATCCGTGTGATTCCGGTTAGGAGGAATTCTATCTGGAATGTCTAATGAATGACCAAAGCCCAATGACGATGCCACGAAGTGCAACCCGGCATTAGACATTGGTCATTAGGCATTGGACATTGGATTCAACTTTCTTACCTGACGATTGCCTGTCCTGCCAGCCGGTACTTCCGCGGTGTCTGTTCGAATCGTTCGGTGAATCGTTTGTAGAAGTAACCAAGGTTGGGATAGCCGCAGTCTGCGGCGATGTCGATGATGGGGCGGTGGGTCATGCGCAGCAGGCGGGCGGCGGTGTCGAGCCGTTTGTTGTTCAGCAGTTGGGTGGTGGTGGTGCCGAAGCATTCGCGCACCACGCGGTTGACGTGTTCGGGGCTGCGGTTGGCCCAGGTGGCGAACTGCGCAGTGTCGGCTTGATTCGGTTGGCGATCAGCGCGTGACAAGGCATCGGTCAACCACTCCGGTAATGGGCGAACGCTAGGTACATGATGATCGGCACGCATGCACAGCAGCGTCAACAGCAGATGTTCGAAGTCGAGTCGGCGTTGCGCGTGCATGGACAGACGGTCCGCCAGATCACCGAGCAGACTGATATCGGTCTGGGCAAGTCGCCATACTTCGGGCATCCGTTCATCGTGCCAGGGCCAGGCGGTGTCGGCCGCGTAACGTTGGCGCAACTGCTTCAAAGTGTTCTGTGAGAACGCCAGGTTTACAAACACCAGTGTGCTGCCGGTGCGACTGCGAAAGCCATGCACATCACTGGCGCGGACGAAGACCACATCCCCCGGTTCAAGCGACTGGCGCTGGTGGTTGATCTGGTGCTGCCCGCGACCACGTTCCACCCAGAACACTTCCGGAAAGTTTTGCCGATGTGGGTGCATGGTTTGCCCGGGCACATAGCGTGCCCGGGCCACGTGAAACAACCCATCGCGAGGGACAAACTCGTTCAAATGCATGGTCCGCATGATGCCAGTATATCATTTAAACATAATTAAAATGTCAATAAAATGGAAGATATATCTTTTTTACGGAATATGCTATTCGTGCGGGGTGCACACAGGAGCAGCCCCATGCCGCATCGCTTGAATCAACAGCAAGTCGACACGTATCAGAAAGAAGGCTTTCTGCTGTTTGCTGATCAGGTATTCTCTTCCGTGAAGTTCGAATCATTGAAAGCACATTTCGAAAAGCAACTTGAAGTGTGGACTTCCGATGGTCGTTCGCCCGAACACATGGATGTGCCACACTTCGCCGACCCCGCTTTGTTCGCGTGGTTATTCGATGATGAGGTGTTGGACATCGTGGAGCCGTTGATCGGGCCGGACATTGCGTTGTTCAGTTCGCACTTCATCTGCAAGCCGGCGGGGGTGGGCAAGCGCGTGCCGTGGCATGAAGATTCGGCGTACTGGAAAGGGCGGCTCGACCCGATGGAAGTGGTTACGGTGTGGCTGGCGATCGATCCCTCTACCCCCGACAACGGTTGCATGCGAGTGATTCCCGGTTCGCATTCGGGCGGGTTCAGTGA
>JANQFT010000195.1 GCA_028277685.1 Phycisphaeraceae bacterium | reverse complement strand
GGGTGAGGTAGCAACATTACGCTAATTCAAAATCGACCGAACTCTGCCACGTCCACGCTCGTATCAGGCCCTGTTGCTTATGAAGCTGCTGAGTGGCATTGATCCATCGCACTGCAGCCACGCACGGTTATCGCCGATATTATCTGTTAGTACCCACAGCCCGATCCGCTGTCGACATTTGATTCACTGGGAGACGCCATGTGTGGAATCGTTGCTTACGTTGGCCCCAAGCAAGCTCAACCGCTGTTGCTGGAGGGGCTCAAGCGCCTTGAGTATCGCGGTTATGACTCTTCCGGCGTGGCGGTGGTGGGCGACAACAACCTCAAGATTGCCCGAGCCAAAGGCCGCATCAGCGTGCTGGAAACCAAGCTGAACGATCTTGGTGGATTGCAAGGTTCGCTGGGCATCGCCCACACACGTTGGGCCACCCACGGCGTCCCCAACGAAACCAACGCCCACCCCCACCGCGATGACACCGAAACCATCGCCCTCGTCCACAACGGCATCATCGAAAACTACACCGCCCTGCGCACTTATCTCGAAAAGAAGGGCCACAAGTTTTACTCCGATACCGATACTGAAGTACTCGCCCAGCTTATCGGCGAACTGCACAATGGCGGACTGGATCTTGAATCTGCCGTACAGGCCGGTCTGCGTGAAGTCACCGGCGCGTACGCCATCGCGGTGGTCAGCGTGAAGGAACCAGGAACACTGGTCGTTGCGCGTAAAGGTTCGCCGCTCATCATCGGCCTCGGTGACAAAAGTTACATCGCCGCCTCCGATGCCTCGGCCATCATCGCCCACACCACGCAGGTGATCGCGCTGGAAGACTATCACGTGGCCAAGCTCACCGCCGGTGACGACGGCCCGGAAATGCGCACCACCACCATCGACAACGTCGAAGTTTCGCCCGACATCCTCGACCTGGAAATGTCGCTCGAGCAAATCGAACTCGATGGCTACGCCCACTTCATGCTCAAGGAAATCATGGAACAGCCGCAAAGCCTGACCGACACCCTGCGCGGCCGCATCGATAAACGCGAAGGTCGTGTCGTACTGGGTGGCCTGAACACTCTGGCACGTGACCTTGTGCGCGCCCGGCGCATCATCCTCACCGGCCAGGGCACGGCTTGGCATGCATGCCTCGTCGGTGAATACTTGCTGGAAGATCTGGCCAAGGTCACCGCGGAAGTGGAATACGCCAGTGAGTTTCGCTATCGCAACCCGATCGTGGAAGATGGCACCATCGTCATTGCCGTCAGCCAGTCCGGTGAAACGGCCGACACCCTGGCCGCCTTGCACGAAGCGAAAGAACGCGGCGCGACGGCACTCGGCGTGGTGAACGCGGTGGGCAGTTCAATCTCGCGTGAAACCGATGCCGGTGTTTACCTGCGTGTGGGACCGGAAATCGGCGTCGCCTCCACCAAAGCATTCACCGGACAGATGACTGTCCTCACCATGCTCGCCCTGTTCATCGGGCGCAGGAAGTACCTGGCAAACGATGTCATCACCAAATACCTCGAAGAACTCGACCGGATGCCCGAGCACATCGCCAGGATTCTCGAGCAGTCCGACTACATCAAGGATGAAACGAAGAAGGTGGTCGACCGCGACAACTGGCTGTTCCTTGGCCGTGGGTACAACTACCCCGTCGCGCTTGAGGGTGCGTTGAAACTGAAGGAAATCAGTTACATCCACGCCGAAGGCATGCCCGCCGCCGAAATGAAACATGGCCCGATCGCGCTGGTCGATGACGGCATGCCCGTCGTGTTCGTCGCCCCCAAGGGCAGCCAGTACGACAAGGTTGTCAACAACATCGAAGAAATTCGCGCCCGCGGTGGCCGCATCATCGCCGTGGCCGATGAAGATGACACCCAGATCGAGCAGTACGCTGAAACCGTCTTCCGCATCCCCCACGTGCCCGAACCCCTGCAACCACTCATCAGCGTGGTTCCCCTGCAACTGCTGGCCTACCACGCGGCAGTGTTACGTGGTCATGACGTGGACAAGCCACGCAACCTCGCGAAGAGCGTGACGGTTGAATAAATCCTGCGTAGCCTTGGCGAAGCAGGATGAGTCTTGAGGGACATGATAGCTGCGGCGTCCGCGCCACAGGACTCGGCGAAGCCGCAGCGCTTTACTTCCCACTTCCGCGATTGTGAGCTTAGCAAAACTCTTCCGATTGTAAGGATTGCGCTTGCCCCCCGTTTTCCCGCGGGGTACTTTTCAGTTGGCTGTACGGGTTTCGAGAGAGAGAGAGACGGCACAGCGAAACCGATACCTCAGCCTGCGGGTCCGCCACGTGGTCACTCGACGATATCACCGGCCGACGTAAGGCGCAGGATGGTCCAGAAGGTCAGTCGCTACGGCCGCTCATTTCACGAGCCCGTTTTTTAATCCCGCCTCCGGAAGTGTTCCGCTGCCAGCGGTTTTTTTGTGCGCGGTTTACTTGCGGCCATTCCGGGGTCGACGCCCTACCAACCACATCCCAGCCAGCGCTAACGTCAACGTTACTGGTTCGGGAATACCGGCGTTCGTGAAGCCCGCCGCTTCATCAAACGTGGTTGCCACGACGAAGTCATCCAGGTAGATCGACTGGCCCGACTCCACGCTGTACATTCGCACATGGAACTGGCTGAGCGAAGTTGAACTTCCCCCACCCATGCGCGTTGCGTCGGCAACCAGTTCATCCGTGCGATCCACGAACACATCCGTGCGATTGAATTTGCTGCTGCCGTTGTGCTTGGAGAGCTTCAACACCAGACGGTCGGTCACGCCCGCATCGTGGCTGGCAGAAGAGCTGTTGGTCGTATTCCCCCATGTTCCCACCCGCGCAAAGTAAGGATTGCCCCCCTGATTCCGCACACCAGCCGAAACCGAATCATTGGCTGAAGAACCAGTCCGGTCGTTCACATAAAACTGAATGAAGTCGCTGCCATCAAATGCGCTGGTGCGCAACGTGAAACCGATATATATGGTATCGGTTTGTGCCGTGAAACCGACGCGTAACACATTGTCGTGGTTGTAGCCCTTCAGAACTGCGGACTGACCGTAACCGGGCACCACGCCATTCTGCACACTGACCACACCATCCTGGCTGTACCAACCGCCCACACCATCATCGAGGGCTTGCCCTGCGCTGTACGATTCAAAGTTATCGCTGAATACGATGGCCGCATGCCCGCTTGTCACAGCGCCTGCCACGACCACAACCATCACCACGCACAAGTTTGCGAAGCGCATACCTTCACTCCAACGCCATCAACGTCCGATTGCGCACCGCGCATCAGCCCCGTTGACAACAACGGCATATCCAACCGCAACGCTACGATTCAGCCGCACCCCATGAGAAATGAAATCTCACATTTTTCTCCCCCCCAACCCGCGTTCCGCATTCAAGTTGACACCCCCTTCCTGCCGACTACACTTACCGAAATGAAATGCCGTGCCACCAATCAGCAGAATAACCAGAACGACCTTCGGGTCGATCGGTGTTTCTGCGCGTAGGCACGCTTGACGCGAATCCGTCAGAAAGAAACACCCGGTCGATCCCGCAGGATCAGCCGGGTTTTTTCTTGGCATGACAACACTGGTATCATGCCACGCTTTGATAGGAACTTAGACCCTTGGATACGACCATGCTCAAGCGAACGCACACCTGCGGGCAACTCCGCGAAGACCACATCGACACCCAAGCCACCCTCGCCGGCTGGGTGAACAACTATCGCGACCACGGCGGCGTGATCTTCATCGACCTGCGCGACCGCGATGGCCTGACCCAGGTTGTGTTCCACCCGGAGAACGCGGACGCCCACACCATGGCCGACAAGCTGCGCCATGAAGACGTGCTCGCCGTGCGCGGGTCCGTCGTCGCCCGGCAGGAAGGCATGGCCAACCCCAAACTGCCGACCGGCCAGATCGAACTGGACGGCGTCGAGGTGCAGATCCTCAAGAAGAGTGAAACGCCCCCCTTCAACCCAGAAGAGGCAGCCAAGGTCGGCGAAGATCGCCGCCTGCAATATCGCTACATCGACCTGCGTCGCCCCGCCATGCAGGACATCCTCCGTACGCGCCACCGCGTGACGAAGGTCGTGCGCGACTACTGCGATGAGCAGGGCTTCTATGAAGTGGAAACGCCTTTTCTGTGTCGTTCGACACCCGAAGGGGCGCGCGATTTTCTGGTGCCCTCGCGCTTGCAGGAAGGTGCATTTTACGCCCTGCCGCAAAGCCCGCAGCTGTTCAAGCAGATTCTCATGGCTGCCGGCTGCGAGAAGTATCTGCAGATCGTGCGTTGCTTCCGCGATGAAGACCCCCGTGCTGACCGCCAGGCTGAGTTCACGCAGATCGACCTGGAGATGTCGTTCGTCACCCGTGATGACGTGATGGACCTGTGCGAAGGCATGGTGCGTCGCATCTGGAAGGATGTGTTGGATGTGGAAGTTCCGCCCGTCCGCCGCATGACCTACGCCGAGGCAATGGACAAGTACGGCATCGATCGGCCTGACCTCCGGTTTGGCCTGGAACTGATCAACGTGACCGAAGCAGTCAGCGGCACCGAGTTCAAAGTGTTCAACAGCGTGATCGAAGCCGGCGGCATGGTGAAGGCCATCCGCGTGCCCGGCGGCGCGAAACTGACGCGTAAGCAAACCGATGGTTACGCCGAGTTCGTCAAGCAGTTCGGCGCTGGCGGCTTGCCCATCACGAAGATTGCCGCGGACGGTCAACTGGAAACCGGCATCGCCAAGTTCATCCAACCGGTGGCGGCGAAACTGATCGAAGCGACCGGCGCGGAAGAAGGCGACCTGATCTGCTTCGGCGTCGACCCCCGGAAGGAAGTGGTCGAAAGAGTGCTGGGCGAATTGCGTTTGAAGCTGGCCGAAGACATGGACCTGATCAAACCCGGTCAGTGGGAATGGGTGTGGATCGTCGACTTCCCCATGCTCGACTGGGATGAAGAGGCCAAGCGTTGGAACAGCCTGCACCACCCGTTCACCGCCCCCAAGGCGGAGGACATGGACAAGATCGAGTCCGACACCGCCAACGTACTGACCGATGCGTACGACCTGGTGCTGAACGGCAGCGAGGTCGGCGGTGGTTCCATCCGTATCCACCAACCGGAGATCCAACAGCGCGTGTTCAAACTGCTGGGCATCGACGCCAAAGAAGCCAAGGCCAAGTTCGGCTTCCTGCTGGATGCGCTGAAGTTCGGCGCCCCCCCGCACGGCGGCCTCGCGTTCGGCCTGGATCGCCTGGTCATGCACCTGTGCGACACAACCAACATCCGCGATGTCATCGCCTTCCCCAAGACACAAAACGGTGCCGACCTGATGACCGAAGCGCCGTCGGAAGTCGATCAGAAACAACTCGACGAATTGCGCTTGCGCATCGTGCAGACGCAGAAATGATATTTAGCGCCGCGGCTTCGCCGCGTCACGCGACAAGCCGCGGCGCTAAACAGGCGCCAACACATGTGTGGTATTGCTGGGACAATCCGTTTTGACGGTACGCCGATTGAGCCGCGGACGCTCGATCGGATGATGTCGTACCTGCTGCCGCGGGGGCCGGATGGGAATGGCACGCAGGCAATTGGCCCTTGTGGGTTGGTGCATACGCGGTTGTCGATTCTCGACATCATGGGCGGGCATCAACCCATGAGTGTGCCGGCTGCGGGTGATCACGGTGAGCTTTGGCTGAGCTTCAACGGTGAGATTTACAACCACCGCGCATTGCGGAAGCAACTTGAGAGACTCGACCACACGTTTGTCAGTGATCACTGCGACACCGAAGTGCTGCTGCACGGCTACCGCCAGTGGGGAACGGAACTACCC
>JANQFT010000174.1 GCA_028277685.1 Phycisphaeraceae bacterium | reverse complement strand
GATCCTGACCCACCGCGTAAATCGCGCGACCCAGCGAACCATCCACCCGGCCGGCCACGGTGTTGAACTGCGTGCGCTCGAGAATGTTCCAGTCACCTTCGCCCGTCCACTCGGCAAGACGACCATCGCACGTTTCAGGATCAACAAAGTTCTCCGGGTAGTAACTGTTGTTCGCCACCACCACGCGCCCCTGATCGCAGAACACCGACTTGAAGTGCGCCGGCCCTTTCCCGCCGGTGTAAAGCAGTTCCGTCAGTTCCGCCAGTTGCGTGGTTTCGAGCGTCTCGACGTCCACCTCGAAAAACTCCCCTTCCATGCCGAGCATGTAGACCTTCTTCCGAGGGTCGGTCAGGTGACGGCAGGTCGCGGTGATGCGAATGTTGATCAACGGATCGATCGTGCGCACGTTGCCTTCAATGTCGATCACGTGCGGCCCCATGATGCACTGGTTCGACTCCGCGTGAATCATGCGGTTGGCATACGTGCCCACCACCGACGCTTCGTGCTTGTGCATCACGAAATCATCATCGATGTAGAACAGGCCCGTGCCGTCGCCCGTGCCTTCCTTGTGCGCCACGTAAGTGACAAACCACAGACGATCCGCCCACGGCATCAACCCGCCGATGCCGGTCTCGCTTCGCTTGGGCAGATGACCGGCCTTCACCGCGGTATGCGGCAACACGCCGGAAATATTCAAAACGTCGGGGATGGGGTTCGTGCGACTCATGACCGATGCTCCTTCAACTGATTCACCACCAAGGCACCAAGGACACCAAGTCTGATTAAGAGTGGACAGGATGAACTGGATCATTCGCAAAAAACGATTCGGCCAATCCTGTATATCCCGTCAACTCTTTTCCCTCTTGGTGTCCTTGGTGCCTTGGTGGTTCAACCTTCACTTTCAATTTCATCCGCTGCTTCGCGCAGCGCGGTAATCAGGGTGTTCTTGCGACGCAAATCAAACTTCCCCGCCAGGCCGATCGCCGCGTATGCCGGTCGACCGACGGGCACCGCCAAGGTCGCGTGGTTGGTCGGTCGCGCCACGGTGCTCATCGCATAACCGTTGGTGCGCGTTTCGTTCAGGTCACCGATCACCTGACCAATGCTGTCGTAACCGGGGGTGGGTTTGTCCTGGTAGCGGCGCCGTACTTCGTCATCCGATAAGTCCGCCAACATCGCCAGACCCAGACCGGATGATGTTGCTGGATGCGGTTCGCGACTGCCCAGCGCCTCCATCGGCCCCATGCCAGGCGTGCCGAAGTAGATGTAACAAACCTCCGTCCGCCAGAGCACACCCATCGCCACGATGCACTGAAACTGCCCCAGTTCCGACAACGGCCCCATCGCCCGCGAAATCAAACCGGATGCCCGCAACGCCTGCGCTGCCAACACGTGCACCGCCGGCCCCGCGGTGTACTTGCGATCCGGCGTCTGCTGCGCCAAGCCCAGGTGAGCCAACGTCTTCAACAACCGGTTCGTCCGTGTGGGTTCCAGGTCCAGACGCCGCGCCAACGCCCTGCCACCCACCGCCTGCCCGTGTGCCGCCAATGCCTGCAACACCGCAAGACCATCGATGAGAGATTGATTGGGCTGTGCCGGCAACATGATGCTATAATAGCACCAGCCGGGCGGGACGCAAGAAAAAAGTAGAGAAAAGGGTGGGGAACGGGGAACGGGGAACAGGGAACAGGGAACAGGGAACAGGGAACAGGGAACAGGGAACAGGGAACAGATGCATTGTAGCTGCGGCGTCCGCGCCGCAGGAGATTGGAAGTCCCTCCCCCCACGACTCAAAAAGGACCGGGCGGAACGGGACTCGAACCCGCAACCTTTCCCATGGGGACCGCTCTTGCCATTGAGCTATCCACCCGGTTCTGTCTCTATTGTGC
>JANQFT010000129.1 GCA_028277685.1 Phycisphaeraceae bacterium | reverse complement strand
GCGAACTTCGTTGATTTTGACGATGGGCCGGACATTCGCTTCACCGCGGGGGGCTTGGCGACCGGTGACCAGGGTAAGGCGCATTCGAACAGCGGCATCGCGACTTCGGGATCAAGCTACCTGCGTTATCGCAACAACTCCGGCAACAACAAGGTCCTGACGGTGACGATCACGTTTGGCACGTATGACGGGAGCTTCACGGCAGATCAGGCGGTTCAGGCTGCGGGCTTCACGTTCAATAACCTGAGTTTCATCAGTTCCACGGACTTCACGATGAACGCCACCGCACAGTTTTTCAAGCTGGACGGCACGACGCTGTTAAGCACGCAGACAGCCGCTGGTGCAGCCGACCCGGATGTTGGCGATGCGGGGGGCCGCGATGTTTACTTCGGGTTGGACACGGGCGCGACATCGTTGGCTGACGGCATTGGAAAAATCGTGCTGCAAGTGACCTACTCCGGTAGCGACGTGAACCACACCGCAGGCATGGATGATGTGGGCTTTGCGGCGATTCCCGAGCCGGCGTCGATGGCGTTGCTGGGGATGGGTGGTTTGATGATGTGGCGTCGTCGGTGATGTACGGGCGTGTGGGTGCGGCCCGATTAAGCGGGCCGCACCGGAGGACGTTGCCATGCGTCAGCGCGGATTCACACTCGTGGAACTGTTGGTGGTCGTGGCGATTATCGCGCTGTTGATCGCCTTGTTGCTGCCAGCCCTCAGCAAAGCGAAGGACATCGCGCAACAGACACGGTGCCTGGGCAATCTGCGGCAGTTTGGCATTGCCCACGGTATGTATGCATCTGAGTGGAAGGGCTGGTTTACACCGGTGTACATTCGCTACAACTTCGTGCCCGGTAATGCGGGGGGGGTGACGCGGTGGTACCGCATTCCCGAGTTCCACAATTACCTCGGTTTGGATCGTGTCGGCGGCGACGATTTTGCCACCGGCATCCTGTGCCCGGTTTCTTACGGGGCGAAGAAGACGGGGGTGGATGGCCTTGGCAATGTGAATCGATCGTACGGCATGAATCTTGATGGGACGGATCACGATCACTGGGAAGACCAGATCAATCAATCCAAGACAGCGGTGCCCCTGTCGGCCGTCACACAAGCTGAAGTGAATCGACCAGGCGAAAAGTACATGCAGGGCGACGGCCTGGATTGGAAGTTTGTACGCTACTGGTCGATTCAACGGTACAAAGGTGATCACACGAAGAAGAATTCGGACAACGTGGCTGCGGCGCGTCACCCCGAAGAGTTCGGCGGGATCAACATGCTGTATTACGATCAGCATGCGCAGTTCAACAGTTACGATGAGGCTTTCAATTCTTCGTCCTCATGGAACGTGACGGGGCCGTAGTACCCCACGGGTTAACTTCGCAGCTATTGGGGTGGTCATGTGGCGCTTAGGATCTAGACCAGAATCTCTCTCAGAAACGCGGTGCTGCTCACGCGGCGGCGGACTTCGTCTTCGCTGATCACGCCGGCTTCGTAGAGTTCTTTCAAGCGCTGGTCCATAGTAACCATGCCTTCTTTACGGGCGGATTCCATCAGCGTGCGGGTCTGGTGGGTTTTGCCTTCGCGGATGTGGTTGGCCACCGCATGATTGCGCAGCAGCACTTCATTGCAGAGCACGCGGCCACGCCCATCCACACGCGGAATCAGTTGCTGGCAGATCACCGCCTGCAGGGCAAACGCTAACTGCACGCGAATCTGGTCGTGCTGATGGGGCGGGAACACATCGACGATGCGATCGATCGCCTGCACCGCATCGTTGGTGTGCAGCGTGGCGATGACCAGATGCCCGGTTTCGGCCGCGGTGAGCGCAGCGGAAATGGTTTCGGTATCGCGCATTTCACCCACGAGAATCACATCTGGGTCTTGCCGGAGTACGTATTTCAGGGCATTGGCGAACTTCAACGTGTCGGCATAGAGTTCGCGCTGGTCGATCACGGCGACCTTGTTCTCGTGGATGAATTCGATGGGGTCTTCCACGGTGACGATGTGGCAGCGCCGGGTTTGGTTGATCAGGTCGATCATCGCCGCTTGCGTGGTGGACTTGCCCGAACCAGTGGGGCCGGTGATGAGGATGAGGCCGTTGGGTTTGAGCGTGAGCGCCTTGAGCGTGGGGGGCAGGCCGAGGCTGTCCATGTCGGGAATATGACTGGGCACCAGGCGGAACGCGCCGCTCACGCAACCGCGCTGGTAGTAGATGTTCGCGCGGAAGCGCAGGTCAGCGGTCACGCCGAGGCTGAAGTCGAGTTCCTTCTGCCGCTCGAACATCTCCTGTTGCGTTTCGTTCAGCAATGACCAGATGAGCTTGTGCGTTTGTGCCGCGGTGAGCGCCTGCTGCACCGCGGGGTAAAGGTCGCCATGCACGCGCACGATGGGCGGACTTTTCGCGGTGATCAACAAGTCACTCGCATTCACGTGCGCGGCATACTCGAACAGCAACTTCATGCTGAGCTGATCGGTCTGCATCGGCTGCGGCTGACCGGTGGGCAATGGCGGTGGGGTGCGTGTCATGCGTATTCAGCCTTTAGGTTGAAAACCGCAGAGGCGCAAAGAAGAGTTGACAAGATAAACAGGATGAACTGGATTGTTGCATCAGAATCATCCAGTACATCCTGTACATCTTGTCAACTCTCCGTATTCCTCTGCGTCTCGGCGCCTCTGCGGTTCAATTCTCTTCATCATCTTCCACCACGCGCAGGTCGATTGAGTCGATGCCGGTGAACATGCCTTCAAGGTTCAGACGCAGTTCGTCGGCGTTCGGCGAACACTGCACGGCCGTCTGTTCATCAATCGCGCCATCTTTAACCAGTTGATGCAACGACTGATTCATCGTCTGCATTCCGCCCCCTTCTTCGGCAGTGCCCTCGCGTTTGATGATGTCGTACAGTTCCACAAACTCACCATCAGCGAGGAGGCGTCGCACAGTTGGCGTGGTGCGCAGCACTTCGACCGCGGGCACCCGGCCGACACCATCTTTCTTCGGCAACAGACGCATGGAAGCGATGCCGATCAGCGTATTTGCCAGATCGACCTGCGCCTGCCGACGCGCTTCCGGGGGGAAGTAGTTGAGCATGCGGTCGACAGACTGCACCACGTTGGTGGTGTGGAGGGTCGACAGAATCAGGTGGCCGATCAGGGCGGCATTGAAGGCGGTTTCGATGGTATCGCGATCGCGCATCTCGCCGATGAGAATGACATCGGGGTCTTGCCGCACGACGTGGCGCAGGGCGGTGGTGAAGTTGGCCGCATCACTTCCGACCTGCCGTTGGTGGATCAGGCAGTTGATCGGTTCATGCACAAACTCGATGGGGTCTTCGATGGTGACGATGTGCTCGGTGCGGGTGGCGTTGATGTGATGCAGCATGGCTGCGAGCGTGGTGCTCTTGCCGCAGCCGGTTGGCCCCACCACAAGGATCAACCCATTGGTGCGGTCGGCCATGTTCAGCAGTACCGGTGGCAGGTTCAGGGAATCGAACTGCACCGCGCCGAGGGGAATGGCGCGGGCCACCAGCGCCAGACGCGACTGCGTCATGAACAGGTTGACCCTGAAGCGACCCACCCCATCAATGTTGTACGCCACATCGATATCCGGCGACGCCTGGAAACGTTCGGCGGCCACCGGCGTGAGTATCTGCTCAACGTAGGCCTGCATCGTCGCATCGTCAGGTGCAGGCAGATCGGTTTTGTGAATTACCCCATCGACGCGGTAACTCGGCGGAGCGCCGGCTTCCAGAAACAAATCCGACGCCTTGCGGCAGAGCATCTCATCGAAGTAACGATGCAACGATGATGTTGACATGTTGATAGTTTAACGTGGTTGGGTCACACGTGCCTGGGTCTACACGAATTGTCCGGGCAGGCCCGGACCTACGGGGTGATCACTTCCAGCGCGCTGGGTTGCACTGAAATCTTCAATGGGGTGAAACCAATCGCATCGCCATCCGCTTGTGCAGCCCCCGCTCCCGGAAAGTTTTCTGGCGCACTTTCGATGTGGATTTGTTTGCCCGTCCCGCAGATGACATCGCGGCGTTGTTGCAGCCGGCCACGTTGGCCGCTGTACATGAATGAAAGCAGGCTGATGGGGCCGGCGCCGGTGAAGACCAGCCAGTCGAGTTCACCATCGTCGGCGCGGGCGTGGGGGTTGGGGTTGAAGCCGAGGCCGTACTGCGGCAGGTTGGAAACCAGCGCGAACGTTCCGGTGACGGGGGGGTGATCATCAGCGTGCAGTGTGATCAGCGGGAAGTCATACGCGGCCAAACACTGCGCGATGAATGGCATGAACGACAGACGACCCCCACGGCGCAGCGGGCGGTGATGTCTGGGATCGACGTGTTGGTGGGGGGCGGAGTTGGCGCGCCAGGTGTCGCGGCGGCGGGTGACTTCCGCATCGAAGCCCACACTGGTCATCAAGCCAACCCATCGGTCGTTCACAGTCATCAGGTCGATGTGACGCGTATTGCCCGCAGCGATGGCGTCAGCCAATATGGGGACGCTGGCGTGATTGAGTGCCTTGGCGTACAGGTTCTCCGTACCGAGTGGCAGCGTGGCCAGGGGCAGGTCGAGTCGCAGGTTGACCACATCGGAGACGGTGCCATCACCCCCCGCGGCGACGATGCAACGGCAACCATCTAACGTGGTCGGATCAGTCAGCTGGGCATGACGTTCATCGTGGTCCCACAGCACTTGTGTGGTCAGATTGCGTTCGTGCAGCAGGTCGACCAGTTCATCGACACGCGGCCGATTGTCGATCGATCCACTGTAAGGATTGGCGATGATGATCACGCGGTTGGCTGGCATGACCAACAGAATACCATGCGAAGAGAAGGCGAGGCTCTGCCAGGTCGTAGGTGCTAAGCGAAGTACGCGCGGCAGTTCGGTTTGAACCAGAAGATCAGAATCACCACGGCCGCGGGAAGGCAGCACGGATTGGTCATGGTGAGGACCAACAGGAACAAACCGAAGAACCAACTCCATTTGCGTCGGGGGATGAACACGCCGATCAGGAACAGCCCCGCGAGTATTGCAGCCGCGGTAAGATAGAGTTCACCGTTATGTTGGACTTTGCCTTCCGGCAGAGTGATGCGTCCGGTAGCCAGCGCTGCGCCGAACGCCGCTACCGTGACATGCCACAACACCATCAGGCTACAGAATGCCTTGAACCACCGTAGTACCTTCGGTCGAGGGATGCGTGCCGCATCCCCCCAGAGATCAAAATGAATCTGCGACATCGTTTTGCGTTCCGCACGTTCGGCTGATCACATGATTGTAGTTCCAGGTGGCGATAATGCGCAATTGCCTTGAGCTGCGCAAAACCCCGAAAGCGTCCTGATTATCGGCAGGCGAAGTTCTTCTTGCCCGTTGCGGGTTGGTGGTGTACGTTCAGAACGAGAGAAAACGACGCAACGCACGCGGCAGCCAATCAAGCTGTTGCGGAGGGAGTTTCGAGAATGCTGGCCACACTGACCCATCTGCTGCGCTCGCAGCGCACCCTACTGGTTTACGGTTTACCCGTCGCCTTCGGCGCCCTGACGTTTGGGCTTGGCCCGAAGTTGGCCTACTGCGCGATGATTGGTATGTGAACTGAAAGTCAGAAGGCGGAAGTGGGAAGTTGCTTGCGCATGCGGTGAAGTCATGCGTAGACGCACAATGAAGTTACATCGTGGTCTTGTACGACTGATCTCAAATTTCCGATTTGAAATCTCAAAACCCGCGACCTGTCAGGTCACGGCTATCATTCGCGCACTCCGCACTCCGTGTCCCCTCATCCCCAACCCGGCCAGATTTCATCGTTGCGGGGGTAGCGGCCCTGTGTCATGTCATCGAAGAATTCATCGATCAGGGGATGATCGACCGGCTCGCCCGTGCCGTCGGCTAGCAGGTTGTCTTCCGCAGCGTAGGTGATGGACGATGAGCCATCTACCATCACGTGGTACCAGGGTTGGTCGCGCTCGGGTTGCGTGCGGTTGCCATGGTACCAGTCGTCGCTGGCGAGGCAGCGCATGTCGAAGTCGACCACCACGCCACGGT
>JANQFT010000014.1 GCA_028277685.1 Phycisphaeraceae bacterium | reverse complement strand
ATCTTCGGCGGAGCGCTTCTTCTTTTTCTTCTTGGGTTGTTCGGCAGCGTTTTTCTGTTGGGCTTCGGTTTCGCGCTTGTGTTGCTCGGCTTCGAGTTTGTCTTCATCGGGCCAGGGGAAGGGCTTGCGCGGGGGCGGGGGTGCATCCCAATCGCGTTTGTTCTTGCTGCCGCGGCTGGCGCGATCGATGCCGGTAAGCACATCGAGCACGAGGCCACCCGCATCGCCGGCGGCGCTGGTGCCGGTGAGCAGGAGGATGCGGTTACGCATGTCGCCCACATCTGGTTTCAGGCCGTTCAGGGGACCGATCATGGGGAACTGGTCGACATACTCGGGTTGGTTTTCATACTTCATCACGCCATAAACGCGGCGCATGGCGCGTTCGGCCAAGCCAAGCATCATGCGGCCGTGCTTGGACGGAATCTTGTTGCCGTTGATGACCACGGGCTGATCGCTCAGGTTCATCACGCCCCAGGTGGCGATCTGGTAATCATTACTGATGAGCATGTCCATGCGGCTGTAGGTGGCGATGCCGTTCATGATCGACAGATCGACGGGGGTGAACCAGGCGACGAGTTCGCCCTTGTTGCCGGTGTTGCCGATGGGTTTCTTGCCGCGACTGATGCGGGAGAACTTCTGAGGCAGATCGGTCAGCAGTTTGATCAGGCCGGCGTTGCGCATGACCAGCTTGCCGGGGTCGATGGTCATTCTGGGTAGCTGCATCCTGGTCAGTTCGAAATCTTCCAGCGGCAGACGGAACGGAACCTGCACGGTCTGCCCGTTGCGTGCCCGCATTGGCACACTGCGGAACACCTGCACCTTGACCGGCTGTTCACTGCGCACCGCTTGCCGCAGCAGGGGGTGATCGATCAGCTTGCGGCTGAGTTCTTCGGTGACGGTGAAGTGCGCGGTGGCGTCTTCGGTGAGGGTGAGGTAGCCGTCGGCGAGGGCGGCTTTGAGGTCGACCTTCACGTTGTTGCTGGCGAGTTTGATATCGAGAGGGCCAGCCATGTTCTGCAGCCTGGCATTGGCGTGCAGATTGGCGATGGGGCCGAGCGCGGCGACGAGCAGGCCATCGTAATTGCCAAGTTCATCGAGTAGCGCCACCGGCAAACCGTTGGTTTGTGCGGTGAGGTTCGCGGAAAGTTTTTTCGTGTTGAATGCACCGTCAGCGGTCATCAGGTTGGTGAGGGTGCCGGCGAAGACGAGCTGCGGCTGGTTGGTGCTACTGGCCGTTGGACCAAATTCACCGGTGAGGCGGATGGTGGCAGTTTTGCCAATCGCCTTGGTGCTGGCCACGGCAGTGAGCGCGTTCACCTGAATGGGTGTGTTGCTGCCGGCTTGTTTGAACGTCATGGGCGATGCGTCGAAGCGCATGCTGAATGCGGTGCGGTTCGTGTCCACACCGCCATCTTTTTTGAACGGCAATGTGAATGAATCGATCTGCCCGGTGAGCGTGGTGGTCTGGTTGAGCGCGAGTGCGGGCTTACCGGTTTCGGGTTTGGTCAGTTTAGCGAACAAGGCGGGGATGAGTTTGAAGTTGACCTTGGCGGGTTGGGTGACGGTGAAGGCTTTACTGGTGAGTTTGGTGCGCGCGGCAAGTTGCAGGTTCGCGCTGTCGGCGGCAACATCGAGTTCACCGCCGCGACCGGGGTTGTACTTCACGGCGAGATTCAACATGGGGCCGAGCGCATCGGTAAGCAGGCCGCCCTGGCCGGTGAGGGTATCGAGCAACGCGGTGGGTAGATCACCCACGGCGATGTTGATGTTGCCCCCGGCACGCGCGAGGTCGAACTTGCCACTGCGGAACAGTGGCTGCAGGTTCGCCTGAACTGATACTTTGCCGGCATGCGGCGCGCCGTTGTGTGTGACGCTGGGGGTGGCGTTGAGCGATGCGACCAGCGCGTTTTCCTGACCTTCGTAATCGACGGTGAAAGCGGCGCGTTCGACCGACACCTGTCCCAGTTCAGGCACGTTGGTAAGCACCACATTGGCGATGCTGCCGCGCGCATCGATGCGCAACTGTGAGGGATCGAACGTCTTGAGCGGCACGCGCGTTTCACCCAGCGTGAGTGAAATGACGGCCGGTTGGGCCAACTGCGGTTCACCCGGTTTGGTCAGGCCGAGTGCTTTAAGCAGACCGGGACGGAGGGTGTACGCCATCGCCCGGTTGGTGGGTTGGATGGTGAGGGTATCGAATTGCGCATTGATCGCACCGCGGACGATGGGTGCCTGATCGCCCCCGAGTGCGGCGGCCTGTGGTTGAAGTTCGAAGGTGATATCACCGGGCGCAAACTTCTGATCGAGCGTGGTGGCGATGTTTGCTTCGAGCGCCAGGTCACCGCCGGCTGCTTCGTGCAGAAGCGCGCCTTGGGGGTTGGTCAGCTCAACGCGGGCAACGAGACGCGGCTCGGATAGTGTGGTGCCATTCAGCTTGATCACCGCACTGTTCAGCAACACGGGGGAGGGTTGGTCGCTGATGCGCACCATCGCGTGACGGACTTCGGCCGAACCATGCGCGATGATGTGCCTCGGTTTAAGGGAACCATCGAGCGAAAGGGAAAACTTGTCGAGCGAAATTTCCAGCGGGATAACCTGCGATTGTTTGGCAGCGGAGATAGCAAAGGGTCGCGTATCCGGTTCGCCGCGGTCGGGGGGTGGGGGAAGAAAGCGTGCGATGGCCCCACCGGCGGACGTATCAATCTTCACCGGTGACACCAAGGCGATGGTTTTGCCGATCGATAACTCCAGCGGCGACATCTTCAGCTTGGGTGAGTCGGCGGTGAGTTTGATGCGGCCGGTGGTGGGGCTGTCGGCGGTGGCGGTGAGTTGCAGGTTCAGCGCATCGCCGAGCAGATCAGCCAGCAGACCTTCCTGTTGCACGATGGTGTCGATCAACCCGACAGGCAGGTTTTTGAGCTTCGCATCGGCGTCGATGGTCATGCGGTCGAGTTGCACGTGACCGGCAGTGGCGAACAGATGATTCACGCTGCCGGTGATGCGGGCGGAGCCGGACTTGCCACCGGTGGTGGTGTCAGCGCTGATCGACAGGTTCAGGTGGTCGGCCAGGTTTTCGGTATCGAGCTGCGCGATGGTGTTGGCCCACGCGATTTTGCCGATGGGTTCAGCCAGCATGATGCGGCCATCGCTGACGGTGAGCTTGCCAGCGAGCGCGACCTTGGTGGGATCGAACGCGGTCAGGGGAGCGCGCAGTTGGGTTAAGTCGAACTCGAACAGGATGGGAATGTCGAGTGACGCGGCGGCAGGGGTAAGGCCGTTGGCGAGTGCCCTGCCCAGTTTCGGCGTGGCTTTGAAGGTGACGCGGGCGCTACCTTGCAGGTTGAGTTGATCGTCCACCGACGATTGGCTGTTCACCACCAGGTTGGCCGCGTTGGCGGTGAGTTGCACGGCCTGGGTGCCGTCTGAATTCTTGCGGGTGATGAGGTCGACGTTCAAACGTTCACCGAGCGCCGCGGTGAGCACACCGTTCATGCTGAGCAGCGTATCGAGGCCGGCCACGGGCAGGTCGGCCACCTGTGCTTTGGCGCTGACACTCATCGCGGATGGGCGCAGCGTGCCGGTTTCATCGAATCCGCTGAGCGATGCTTCCAGATCGACCTTGCCCGCCAGCGCACCCTGGCGCGGGGTGGCGGTCATCATCAATTCGACTGGGCTGCCCAACGTGGAAAGATCGACGGTCACGTTCAGATCGTCGATGTTCACATCGTCCATCTGCGGTGCGGTGATGTGCAGCTTCGCATCGACCAGTTCCACCTTGCCGGTGACGGGCAACGTGAATGGTTGATCACCCGATGATGTCTCTTTCTGTTCCCTGCTACCTGTGCCCTGTTCACTCACCTCCACTGCATACTGCAGATTCGTCTTCCCGTTTTCATCCGCGGCTACGTTGGCATTCAACCCGGCGATTTTCACCACCCCCAGGTCGCGCCCGCCGGTGGCGAGAGAGAACAACGAGGCATCGACGGTGAGTTGATCGAACGTTATCACGGGTTGACCGGACGGATCGTTCAGGGTGAAGCCTGTGATGGTCTGGCTGCCGAACCAGGAGAGGCTGAGGTCATCGATATCGATCGAGCCGGCGACGGCTTCGTTGGCAATGCTTGCGATTTGTGCCCTGCCCATCCCGCTTGCTGCAATGGCGGGCGCGAGAGCGACCACCACCAAACCCAGCACCATCAGCAAGGCCAACACGATCAAAAGCAATCTGCCCCGGCGTTTGCGTGGCTGGGCGGCGGTGGTATCGGTTGAATGTTCGGTCATACCCGAATCCCCTTGGATGTTCGTTTCGTGCGCCACATGGTATCGCGCAGCGCACGGGATAGCAGACTGGTTTAGACGCCGAAAGTGCGTGTGGTGTTCAGTCGTATGGTCGGAGCAGGCACTGACCTACGTTTACCGCGGGTGATATCAGACCTTCGCCGCGGCGGTGATGTCCAGCATGCGGTCCAGCGCGAGCCTGGAAAAATGCGCTGTCTGGGCATCGACACTGATCTGGTTGACCACTTTACCTTCCGCAAGATTGTCCAGTACCCAGAGCAGGTGTTGCTGGTCGATGCGGTACATGGTGGTGCACAGGCACTGGCAATCGCTGAGCATACGCACTTCGATGCCGCGCTCGCGCACTTCGTTGGCCAGACGATTCACCATATGCACTTCAGTGCCCACGACCCACCGACTTCCTGGGGCCGCTTCGCGGATGGTGGTGCCGATTTTTTCGGTGGAGCCGGAGATGTCTGCCTTCTGCACCACATCGTATTCGCATTCGGGATGAACGATCACATTCACCTGCGGGTCGCGGGCGCGGGCCTGGTCGACGTGTTCGGGACGGAACAGTTTGTGAACGCTGCAATGGCCCTTCCACAGAATCACATCGCTGCGGATCAGGTCATCCGGTTCCAGGCCTCCGAGTCCCTGGGGGGCTTGCGGATCCCACACGCACATTTCCTTCTGCGGGTCGTAACCCATCTCTGCCGCGGTATTACGGCCAAGGTGTTGATCGGGCAAAAACAAAACTTTGATCTGCTCGTCCGGCGCTTTGGGCTGGGTACCACCAGCGAACGCCCATTCCAGGATTGAACGTGCGTTGCTGCTGGTGCACACCGCGCCGCCGTGTTCACCCACGATCGATTTCACTGCCGCGGAACTGTTGACGTAGGTGATGGGCACCACGCGGAAGCGTGTTACAGCCATCGAGGTGTTGCCAGAGTCTGCATCGCCTTGATGCCTTGATGCCTCGATGCCTTGATGGCGATTAATCACCTCGTCGATCTGTTCCCATGCATCCACCGCATCGTCGTACGCGGCCATATCGGCCATGCTGCAGCCGGCCCCAAGGTCGGGCAGGATGACAACCACATCATCTGGGGTCAGGATATCCGCCGATTCGGCCATGAAGTGCACGCCGCAGAAAATCACGTAGCGGCAGCCGGTTTCTGAAACTTTTTTAGCGGCAAGCTGACTGAGTTTGAACGAATCGCCGGTAAAGTCCGCGTGGGCGATCACATCGTCCTGTTGGTAGTGGTGACCCAGGATGATCAGGTCGTTTCCAAGCTGCTGCCGTCGCGCTGTGATGGCGTGGGCCAATTCCGCATCGGATAAGGCCAAATAGTGCGACGGTAATGCAGGTTGCCAGAGCATGGGGCTGCTCTTGCCTCCGTAAAGGGCGTTTTGGCGTTGCTTTCGGCGGATTATAGGAGATCAGGCGGACTTCGGCAGCATGGGCGCTGGCCAACTCCCTCCAAACCCCGCTTCAATCCCCATCGCCGGTTAAGAAGTCAAGCCCAACGTCCGACATAATTTGCAGGCGCTACGACCGCGCGACCCTAAAACGTTCCGTGCGAACACGGGGCGGATGAGTTCTGGATTCACGAGCGATTTGGCGATAGAGTGATACGTCTGGCCGATAGGACATTTCACTGTGGTGGCCAGATCGAAAGCGTGAGGGTCGAGAAGAAGCACATGCCCCGGACTTCTATCCCATCCGGTTTGCAGGTCTACCTGCGGCAGATCAATGAGCACGCGTTGCTCACTGCCGATGAAGAGAAAGAGCTTGCACGCAATATCATTGCGCACAATTGTCCCGCATCACGCGATCGCATGATTCGATCGAACTTGCGGCTCGTCGTGTCCATCGCCAAGAAATATGGCAACCGCGGTCTGCCGCTGATCGATCTCATCGAAGAAGGTAACCTCGGCCTGATGAAAGCCGTGGAAAGCTTCGATCCCGATCAAGGCGCACGCTTCAGCACCTACGCATCGTGGTGGATCAAGCAGGCCATCAAGCGCTCGCTCATCAATGCAGCCCAACCGGTGCACATTCCCGCGTACATGGTGGAACTGGTCGCGCAGTGGAAGCGCATCAGTCGTTCGTTCGAAGACGAGCACGGTCGCCAACCCAGCATGCAGGAACTGGCCGACGCGATGGAAGTATCGCTCGACAAGGTTCGCATGGTGCGACACGCCGTACGCGCTTTGCAGCGCCCCAGCCAATCGCCCACCAACGATGATGGTGATGCGTTCACCCTTGACGAAATGCTGCGGGATGAGCGCGAACTGACCCCCGATCAACACGTGCTGGCCGAAGATGAAGTCAGCGCGATCTACAAGATGCTCGAAGCCATCGACGAGCGCGAAGCCACCATCCTCCGCCTGCGCTTCGGCCTGGACGGTGAAGAACCGTTGACACTGAAGGAAATCGGCGAGCGCGTGGACTTAACCCGCGAGCGCGTGCGACAGATCGAAGCCGAAGCCCTCCGCAAACTCAACGCCCGCTTCACCCGCGATGAACGCCGCCCCGTCGCCGCCCGCATCGGTGCTGGCAGTAATGGCAACGGCAATGGCCGCAAACGCCGCACGGGATAATTCATTTAGCGATTTGTTGATCTGATGATTTGGCGATCTAATCTTCAGCGCCGCAGCTCTTGTCCGCCTATACGATGATCCCCCAAAGCCGCATTACCGCGCAGCGGCAACGCGGGTCTTCCGCCCAACCATCACCAATACCGTGTAAATGATTTGCCCTCGCTGATTCACCGTTCTATTGTGCTCCAGCGTGAAGAGGACGCTGCCTGTCCGCGGAAAGGGTGCAACCCACCTCACTTGGCCTTGCCTGACATATTTCAACCTTTTCCCTGCTCGATGACGGCGGACCGCGAGCGAACGGAAAGGGTCTACCCATGGCCGATCAGCCAACCACGGGATCGCGCAAACGTCTGCCGATCAAACCATCCCTCGAGCATCTGAAGAAGCAAGCCAAGCGTCGTGCCGCGCGCGATGATTCGCTCACCCTCGCCAAAGCGCAACACTTGCTGGCGAAAGAGTATGGCTGCGCCAACTGGGAGGAACTGGCGCACATGGTGGAGTCGATGCTTCGTGGCCGCGACCCCAAAGGCAAACAGCGCATCGTGCATGAAGCATTACCCAAAGCGGCAAATCAAAAAGACGTTGATGAAGTCAAACGCATCCTCGCTTCCGGTGAATTCACGCAACACGATCTTGATCTTGCTTTGGCGCGCTCGGTGTTGCGCTTTGACCAACGAGGTGAGATCGCCCAACTGTTACTCGACCACGGGGCTGACCCCGACGGTCAGTACGGCGGAACGTACGGCCCGATCATCTTCGTCACCGGTGAAGGCCTCGACTACGAAGGTCTGCGTTTTCTCATCGATGCCGGTGCGGATGCCACGTTCAATGCCATCGACACCAAGTATGGCAAGCAAAATGTGATGTCTTACTTCCTCGGCACATACGTGCGCGGTCGCAACGATGACAAACATCGAGCCCTCGACCTGCTGATCGATCTGGATGCACCCGTGCCTGATGGCGTCACACCGGAAGTACTCGCGATTCACCGCGGCGACCCCCGGAAGTTGGCAGAGCTGATCGACCAGCAACCCGACATCATCCACCAACGATTCGACGACATGCCCTATGGCAACATCAGTCTGCGTGGTGGGACACTGTTGCACTGCGCGCTTGAGTTCAATGAGGCAGAGTGCGCTCACCTGCTGCTTGATCGCGGGGCAAACATCAACGCCCGGGCCAACGTCGTCACGGATAAAGATGGCAACGCCTTTGGTGGACAACCCCCGATGTTCCACGTCATTGGTTCTTGGGGCGGTGCCGGCAAACCACTGCTGCACGAGCTGGTCGAACGGCTGGGCAACGACATCAACTGGGTCGCGCGCGGTACCACATGTGAGTACGGTGAGATCAAACCTGAGCAAAGCGTACGTGAACGTTTGCTGGCGGACGAGGATGCGGTGGCCATCGTTCGCGCTGCCACAAAAGACGCGGGCGAATCGAACAACGGCCT
>JANQFT010000639.1 GCA_028277685.1 Phycisphaeraceae bacterium | reverse complement strand
GTTTCCGCCCAGTCGTTCACGCCGAGTCGCGCGCTGACCCGCCAGGTGTGTTTGTCAACGCGCTCGGCATCGGGGTGATCGCCTTCGCCGGGTGCCTGGTCCATGCCCAGGTCGCCCATGACCGGTTCGAGTGCATCTTTGAGGGTGATCAAGCCCGCCGTACCGCCGTATTCATCGACTGCGATGGCCAAGCTGATGCCCCGTCCTCGAAAATCAGTAACCAACTGATCGCAGCGCTGAATTTCAGGAACAAAGTGGACGCTCTGCACGAGTGGGCGGATGTCTTTCAGCGCGTTGCTCGCATCCGCGAGCAGGAATTGGCGGGGAAAGATGACGCCTTCCACATGATCCAGGTCGCCCAGGCAGACGGGAAGTTTTTTCAGCCGTGTCTGGTGGATGAGTTTGCGTACCTCAGCGGGTGGGGTGTTGATATCCACCCAGGCGATGTCAACACGCGGGACCATCACATCGCGAACTTTGACTTGCCCGAGTTGCACTAAGCTACGCAGCAATTGTTCCTCATCGCGGTCGATCACACCGCCTTCCTCGCTGACCTTCACCAACGTTTCGAGTTCTTCGGCTGACAGCTCTGGCGGGGCGTGTTGCGGCTCGATCAGACGACTCAACGGCGTGATCACAAAATTGCCCAGCACGATACGCAACGGCGCGATGATCTGATGAATGGCGAACATCGGCACCGCGGTGATGCGCACCCACGAAAGTCGCGCGGTGTTGGCTACCATCTTCGGCAACACCTCGCCGAACATAATGATGAGTAACAGCGGCGCGAGGGTGGCGACGGCGATCAGCATCGGCCCGGGGTTGCTGCGCTCCAGTTTCAGCAGAAGCACGGAGTTGATCACGAAGAACAGCACGTTTGCCACCATGTTGCCGAACATGAGGGTGATCAGCAGCATGCGGCGGTCGTACAGCAATTGTTCAACCGCCCGCGCTACCATGCCACCCGAACGTACGATCTGCAATTGGCTTTGTCGATTGAGCGCGAACAACGCTGTTTCCGTGCCGCTGAAGAAACCGGACATGATCAGTAGCAGCGGCAGGGTAATGAGGAATGGAAGATCGGCCAGCGTGTATGGATTCACGTGGTGCAGTTTCAGTGTTGCCGACAGAAGATGCAAGTGAAGGAATATGGGTCAGTCAAGTTCCGTCATCGCATCGTAATCAGGATCGAGTTGCTCGATCATCCGATCGATGTAGCGCAACGCGTTCAGTTGCAGGCGAATTTCGTGCGTCGTGCCATCGGCATCCATGTGGTTGAATAACTCGGCAACGCGATCGAGGTATTGCTTGCGTTCTGTTTTTGCCCAGCGGTCGAGCTTGTCCAGTTTGGTCTGATTCTGCGAGGATTGCGCCTCTTCCATGTCTTCTCGGATGAGCAGCATCTGTTGCAGAAAACCGTCCGGCAGATCGTTGTGCTGAGCAATTGTTGGGTTGCCGATGGCCTGGAGCAACGCCGCAGCGCGTGACTCGGGTTGCTTGAGGGTCTGGTAGGCTTGGTTCAAGCGTGCGGATTGACGCGCCAATTCCAGTTGCTCTTCGGGGTCGGTCGAACGGTCTGGATGCACCTCGGCTGAAGCGAGCAGGAATCGGCGATGCATGTCGGATTCATCGAGGTCGAAACGTTTCTCCATGCCGAGAAGATCAAACGGGTTATCATCCGTGTTATTCATGGTTGCATTGTATCTGGATAATTCACGGAAGCATGTCAGGTGGGCCCTACTTCTGTGTGAGCACAATCGCGCCGTCGTGTTCCTCGGGAGTGGTGTTTTCTTTGAGGTGATGTTCGCAGGCTGCAGTGTAAACATCGACCAGTTTCACATGTCCGAAGTTGTGTGCCAGTTGTTCGAACATATCGATGCACGCGGTGAAGTTGGCGTTGTAGTAGGCATCAACTGCCCGAGCCGTGGCGTCGGCAAGGTCACGTTGTTCATCGGTCGCGGTTTTGAAGTCGGCCAGCAGTTCGTAAACGGGCTCCGGTTTCGACCGTCCCACCACCACGA
>JANQFT010000633.1 GCA_028277685.1 Phycisphaeraceae bacterium | reverse complement strand
AAATGTCCTGCACCTGGTTGTCGACGCTGGTGAGGCTGTTGATATCAACGCCGTCTGATTGAGGTAATTCGATGGCGGGAGCGATGCGGGTGCGTCCGGTAGAGCCGGCCACTTCGCGTGCCATGCCGGCGTGACCGAGAATGTCCGGCCGATTGCTGGTCACTTCCACGTCGAGCAGCCAGTCATCGCCTTGCTGTTCGTGGTCTTCCAGTGGGAAACCGACGGCGGTGAGCACCTTGTCCGCTTCGGCGAAGTCGATGGGCCGATCGAGGTACGAATTAAGCCAATTCAAGCTGATATTCATGCGAAAACCTTCCGTGTGAACCGCACAGAATAGCGGGGGGTTACGGGGTGTGGCAAACGGTGCGGTGTTAGCTACGACGTGACGCATCGCAGCTAACAGTAACTTTCGGTACACTCCGTTGCATGCCCACCAACTACACCAACCAGCATGACCGCAAACCCGGGCGAGGCTTGCGGCCGTGGTTGCTGATTCCGAAGTACCTCTGCGTTTCGATCTACCTCGGCGGTTTGGTCAGTATGGTGTTTCTCGGCATCTACTTCGACCATTGGCCGAATACACATCACGCCATGCTTTACACCATGGGGCTATGGGTGTTGTTGCCTGCGGCTGTGCTGTCGGGGTTGTTGGGTGTCGCGCTTTGGATGCAACACGCGCTTCACTTCATGCGGATGCGTTGGTTCCGTTTGAAGGTGTTTTTGCTGGCGTTCCTGCTTCCCGCGAGCAATCTTGCCGCCTGGTGGCATTTGCACAAGCTCATCACTGGTTATCAAAAAGCAGCCGAAAGAGCAGTCGAAGATACAACGTTGAGCTACTTCATATACGTATCTGAAGACTTTGGCACTTCGCCAGAGATACTGCACGCATACTATGTGATTGCCCTGATTGGTGCTGCGGTGACTGTGGTGGCAATCGCTATCCTCGGTCGCCTGAAGCCGCGGCTGGGGCAGAAGTTTGGATCGCGTCGCAACGGGGTAACTGAGGCCACACGAAGCGAAGCGCAGCATACCTCAGAACGCGCGATGTAAATAACTGGGGCAGCGCTGTGCTTAGCCCCAGGCCACCCATCACCTGATTTGATCCATCACTTCCTTCCCACCTACACTTTCACCCTATGACTACTCAGCCCGGCGGAACATCTGACGAACCGATCATCGGCATTGATCTTGGTACCACCAATAGTCTTGTCGCGTATTGCGATGCAACCGGTCCGGTGGTCATCGAAGGTACTGAAGGCGATCCCGTGGTTCCTTCCTGCGTGCGTTTTGATCCGACCGGTGGCCGGCATGAAGCGGTGGGGCGGGAAGCACGCGATCATGCGGTTGAGTTCCCTGAGCACACCGTGTTCAGTGCCAAGCGGCTCATGGGCCGTGGCATTGATGCAGTGAAAGATGAGATCGACTACCTGCCGTACAAGGTGGTGTCGGGTGATCACGATACGGCGCGCATCGACATTTCCGGCCGCATCTACACACCGCAGGAAGTCAGTGCGTACATCCTGCAAGAGTTGAAAACCCGGGCGGAAGCGCACTTCGATAAGCCGGTGCGCAAAGCGGTGATCACCGTGCCGGCGTATTTTGATGATGCCCAACGTCAGGCCACGCGCGATGCCGGTCGCATTGCAGGCCTCGAAGTGGTGCGCATCGTCAATGAACCCACCGCCGCGGCCCTGGCGTATGACCTTGATCGTCAACAGGATTCTACCATTGCCGTGTACGACCTGGGCGGGGGTACGTTTGATGTGTCGATTCTTCGCCTGAACAAAGGTGTGTTCCAGGTGCTCAGCACGGCCGGTGACACGCATCTTGGTGGCGATGACATCGATCGCGCGATTGTGGAACTCATCCAGAAAGAAATCCGCGCACAGTTCGGCGACGGATTATCGTTTCCGCCCAGCACACGGCAGGCATTCCGTAGTTTCGCCGAAGCGACCAAGATTCGACTTTCGAACGACGAGAGCGCGGAAATCGAAGTGGCGCTCGGAGAAGACCGGGTGTATCACCGCACGTTGATGCGCACGGAATTGATCGACATCATGCAGCCATGGGTGGAGAAGACCATCGATGCGTGCAAACGCGCCTTGCGTGATGCAAAGTTGAAGCCCGCCGATGTCGATCAGGTGGTGATGGTGGGTGGCTCGACGCGCATTCCGTTGGTGCAGCAGGTCGTGGGTCAGTTTTTCGATGCCGAACCTTACACCGCGCTGAACCCCGATACGGTGGTGGCGCTGGGCGCGAGTGTGCAGGCGGCGATCATCGCGGGCATCAACCGTGAGGCGCTGTTGCTGGATGTGATTCCCCTGAGCCTAGGCATCGAAACCATGGGAGGCGCGGTGGCGAAGATCATCGTGCGCAACACCACGGTGCCGGCTGTGGCGGCGGAAAAGTTCAGCACTTACGTGGACGGTCAGACGAATGTCAAGATCAACGTCTATCAGGGCGAGCGTGAACTGACGAAAGATTGTCGTTTGCTCGGTTCGTTCGACCTGACGGGCATTCCCCCCATGCCCGCCGGCTTGCCGAAGGTGGAGGTCACCTTCATGGTGGATGCGAACGGCATTCTGACGGTGACCGCAGTGGAGCGACGCAGCGAGAAGCAGGCGTCCATTCAGGTCGTACCCAACCATGGCCTGACCCGCAATGAAGTCGACCGCATGGAGATGGAAAGTTACGAGCACGCCATCGACGACATGACCGAACACCGCTTGATCGACCTGCGTAACCAGGCGAAGCTGGACATCCGCCAGATCAGCAAGCAGCTTGAGAAGGTGGGCGATGAGGTCAAGGCGGATTACCGCGCGGAGATCGATACGAAGGTTTCCACAGTGCAGCAGTTCATCGACGATCGGGAGGCTGACCCGAATGCCTTCCACCAGGCGCTGACGGACATGGATCACACCACGATTCGTTTAGCGGAACTGGCGATCGCGAAGACGCTCCGTGATGAGGGACTGGCGGATTAGCAGGACCAGGCGCATGCTCAGCCGGCGGGGTAGTTGCCATGTTTGCGCCACACGTCGAGAATTAAATCGTAGCGTTTCAGTTGCATGCCGGTGTAGATGCAGTTGCTAGTGCAGAAGATGTAGCCGTAGTCAGGCATGCCATGTTGCAGCGCGTACTGGGCGGATTCAACCACCTGCTCGTCAGTGCCGGTGTCCATCAGGCCGCAGTCCACGTTGCCGCAGAGAGCCACGCGGTTGCCCACCAGTCGTTTCACTTCGGCAATGTCGATGCCGCCTTGCGGGTCGAGCGAATGGAGCGCGTGCGGGTTGGCCTGCACCAGATCATCAAGAATGGGCATGATGTTGCCATCGGTGTGCTTGATGGTGTAGAAGTCCATTTCTCGGTACCCGGCGATGAGACGCGTGAGGTACGGTGTGACGAATTCGCTGAACTGCGGTGGCGAGAGGAACGGTCCGGTGTTGAAGCAGTAGTCGGAACACAAGCAAAAACCGTCAAGAGATGTGCGAGCCTTGAGCTGTTCGGCACGATGCAGCGCGTCATCGACACGTTTGGTCGCCTCTTTGTGGACCTTGTCCGGCTCATCGGCGAGGCGGTAGCTGAAATCGACCATCTTGTTGCCATCGGGGATTTCAAATGTCGCATCGCCGTGCATCATGAGGTAGTAGCGTTCGCCGGACTTCTCGCGGATCAGATCGATCAGGCGTGCACTTTCGTCAACATTTCTGGGGTTGGGGTGCAGGAAGATCGCGTCCCACTCGAATCGCTCGGCGCAAGCCAGGTAGAGCGCTGCGATGTCTTCGCGATGAAGTTGCCGCTCGCTTTCGATCATCTGGTCCCACTGGTGATACGAGCGGTGACTCGGGTGTACTTTTCCCAGCACTTCCATCGTGAGGAAGAAGACCAATTCGAAGTGCGGCACGCGGCCGACGATGGGTTGACGCTCCAATGCCGCGATAAAACGCTCACGGGGTGTGGGGGTGACCATGCTATTCCTCATCCATTTCTGCCCACGTGGGGAACTGACGTTTTGGTCCGATGTCTCCACCCCCGGAAGTTGACTTTTGACCTATAAGCAGGATTTCGGCAAGTGCCAGGTCATCCGGCCGGGTGATTTTGATGTTCATTTCACTGCCGGGGACGATGTGGACATCGTGGCCAATCGTTTCCAGCAGGCCCGCATCATCGGTGATGGATGCGGGGTCGATCTTGCCTTCGGTAATCTGCTGATACGCGCTGATCAGCAGATCGCGTTTGAACACCTGCGGGGTTTGCACGAGCCAGAGATTCGCCCGGGGCACCGTTTCGGTGACACGGTGGGCCTCGATTTCCACCTTGCCGGCTGAACCGAGGATGGCGTCGAGTGGGTCGACATCTTCACCGGCCTGCTCCGCTTCGGCTTCTGCACGCTTGACCGTCGCACTGACCGGCACGGCGGGGATGACGGCGTCCAGTTTCTTTGCTGCTTCGAACACGCGGCCGATCACGTCCGGGGG
>JANQFT010000582.1 GCA_028277685.1 Phycisphaeraceae bacterium | reverse complement strand
GAAAGCGGGTGACTGCAGCTTCCATAACGGGCTTGCCGCTCACGGTGGCGGGGCGAACATGACACGTGCCCGTCGCATTGCCATGACCTGCGCATACATGCCTGACGGTTCGACCTTCAACGGCGAACAGAATATCCTGCCGCAGGACTACTACCAATCTTTGAACGTGGGTGATGTTTTGAACAATGATTCGCACAATCCCTTGGTAGGCCGATTGCGAGTGTAACGATGTATCCAGCATTGATTGTGGTTGACCTGCAGAACTGGTTTCTGGAAATCGGTCACGCGGAAAAAATCGAGCGTGTTCCCGCGTTGATCACAGCCTGCAACGAATTAATCGATTTCTTTGCCTCGCGTGGTCTGCCGATTGTGCAGGTTGAAACGGTGCACCAAGCCGACCGCAGTACGTGGAACACCTGGATGTTAGACAACAATCAGCCCCGTATGATCGAAGGTACGCATGAAGCCGCCTGACATCCTGACGTACGATGCGTGGCAGAAGAAATCCTGTTGCGCAAAACACGATTCAGCGCCTTCCTTCGTACCAACCTGGAAGAGCAACTGCGCGATCTCAAGGTGGATACCGTGGTGATGTGCGGTTTTTCCACCAACGCCTGTGTTGGGCTGACGGCCATCGATGCGTTCGACCGTGACTTCCGCGTGCTGCTGGCTGGTGACGCCGTGCTGGGAACGAACGAGGCGCAGGGTGAGTTGATGCTCGATTACCTGAACGCGCGCATTGGTGTTGAACCGTTGAACCATGCGCAGATCATGTCACGCATCGTCGCCAAGTCGTAGTTGCTTGCGCATTTCCGCGGACAGGCGGCGGCCCATCTGTTCCTCTTCATCCACCACCACATCCGCCCCGGCCAGAAGCAGTTCCCAGCGGTACACGTGATAGCGTGCACGCACCACGATACGGGATTGCCGGTTGATGGCCCGGACGTTTTCGATCACCCGCCGCGCGGTGGTGGGGTCGGGCACGGTGATGATGACCACGGCCGCCTGGTCGACACCGGCGTGTTCGAGCATTTCCATGGTGGTGCCATCGCCGCGCATGCCGTGGTGGCCCATCTGGTGGGCGACGTCGACGCCGCGCCGCGATGTTTCCAGTACCGTGACTACAGCATCGCTGCGCACCAGGGTCGAACCGACACTCTGACCTGCCGGCCCGAACCCGACGATGACGATGCGCGGGCGATCATCATCCTCATCGCGCGTTTGCACTTCAGCGGGAACGCCAGCCTTCTGTAACCACCGTCCGATGCGCCGACCGATGATGGGCGCAAGAACCACCTGATAGGGTGCAATCAGCATGGTGAGAATCGTCGCGGAGATCAGCAGGGCAAACGTCGATTCATCCAGCACGGAATTGGGTGAATTCGGCACGTAAGCGATGGTGGCGAGCACAAAAGAAAACTCTCCCACCTGCGCCAGGCACACCCCGGTGGCAGCAGAGTGCCCGGGTGTTTGGTCCATCAAGCGCACCACCACCGAGGTGATGACAGTTTTGCCGATGATGATGGCTGCCACCACGCCAATCAGCAGCGGCGCGTGCATGAACATCCACAGCGGATCGGCCAGCATACCGACCGAGGAGAAGAACAAGGTGACCAGCAGGATGCGCAGCGACCCCACGTCAGCGCGAACCTGTGCGGCGAATGGCGATTCGGCCAGCAACATACCCGCGACAAACGCGCCGAGCGCGGGGCTGAGTCCGGCGGCGTGGGCGGTCCACGCTGACCCGATTGCCGTGATCAACGCCAGCAGAATGGGCAGGTCGCGATTGCGCGCCATGAGCTGCGAACCCAGCAGGCGCGGCACCACGTAGTTGAACAGCAGATAGAAAGCGATGACCAAACCCGCTCCGTAGCCCAGCGTTTTGGCCAAGGCAATGCCCGCTTCAGCCATGCCGCCGCCCTTGCCCAGCAGCGTGACCGTGACCACCAGCGGAACGACCGCAATATCCTGAGCCAACAAGATGGCCACACTGTTGCGACCGTGCAGACTATCCAATTCCGCCCGGCGCATCAGCAGACGCAACACCACCGCCGTACTGCTTAAGGTAACGGCTGCACCGATGACAATGCTGCTTTTCCAGTCGAGATTGAACGCCAAACAGGCGCCCGCAGCCGCAGCCAGGGTGATGGTCACTTGAAGCGCTCCGCCGCCGAACGCCATCTTGCCCATGCTCATCATGCGTCGCCAACTGAACTCCAGGCCGATGGAGAACAACAGCAGGGCGACGCCGAGTTCAGCGAGCATATCTACTTCTTCCTGCTTCTCCACCAGGTGCAGCGCATGCGGTCCCAGCGCCATCCCCGCCAGCAGGTAGCCGATGATCGCGCTTTGCTTCAGGCGTTCGAGCACCACCCCCGCGGCCAGAGCCGCGGTCAGCAGAACGAGCACATCAAAAAGTGTTTTCCAAGTATCCATCGTGCTCTATTGTACAAATGTCAGGTCCGATCAGCTCCACGCTATCGAGGGGTATTGTAGGCAAGGATATCGTCGTTTGCGTATGGCATTAGAAAGTCCAGTCACAGTCGGCTACAGGCAGTCGCAGTGCGCGGTCGAGTTGGTCGATCAATTCGGCTGGACCATGCAAATTATCCGTGATCGAAAGTCCACTGGCTGGTTTTACGCCCAGCCACATGCGCGTGAATGCGCCGACGGATGCTTCAAGTGTTGGCAATGTGGGGTTGTTGCCTAATGTTGCGGACGAATCGGGGCCGAAGGTCACGATGTACTCATCGCCAACGCCGCGCCATGGCTGATGCTCGTCCAGATATGCTGCAATCGGATCGGTCAACTTCAAGTTGAATTGCACCGGCTGGCACATCAGATGCGTCTGCTGCATGGCGTTGGGTACATCGCATAAGCGGATCTGCCAGTGTGCTCCGGCGACTATCGCAGTGCGAAATCGCGATCCACGTGTACGTGCTTCGTACTCGAATGGGCGTTCGAGCAAATCCTGAAGCTGGATGAACAGGGGTTCGTACAGTTCGACTAGGTGCACCTGTTCCTCAAGTCCTTTGATCAGGCCAAGCAGTTCTATTAACTGTTCAGTTGTTTCGTAGGCGAGCCATTCGATGCGGTATGGACCGCTTTCGCGGTTGCCTGCTGGAACCATCCAAAGGTGATGTGACAGTTGCTCATCCGGTCCATCGCGAAAGCCCAACCCGATACCTTGTTTTGCTGAAGCGATACCACCACGGGTGACAGCTTGCGGCTGTAATGTCACAGCTCCATGGTACTTCACCCGTCGCTGCCGGTTCGCGTGCATCTCGGCCCAGTCATCCTGGCCCAATCGCACCGGAGTTCGTTTGACGGGATCAACCTTGAGTTGCCGTGGGGCAAAATGCGCGAGCAGGCAGTACGGTCCGCAGCCGAAACCCAGGCGGTCATAGTAGCCTTGATCGAATATTCCCAGCGAGACAACCGTGGCGCCGGCCTGGGCATCTTCTGCCACCAATTTTGCCGTGCAACGACTGGCCAGCCCTCGCTTGCGTGCGATCATACTGGTGGCCACGCCCGTTACCGCGGCGAACGACAGTTCCTCATCCAGGTAACGCATCGTTCCTGGCACACTGTGCACGATGCACTCGGTTCGGTCATGGAGGCGCCCAACGATCGTTCGGCTGGCTTCGATCGTGAAGTCTTCATGCTCCTGGTCGTCTTTGTTGGATTCAACCAGCCAGCCGCATTCATGCTTCACGCGAAATGCTGCTTCGCGATCCTTGGCTTTGTTGTAGTAATCGATTTGCATTGAACCACCTTATACCGTTTCGCCGGATGAACAAAGCCCCGGTTGACCGGGGCTTTTCGCGTTGCGTCATCGGAGTGTGACGCAACGTGTAAGACTTGTTGAACAACGACCGTGTTTATATTAGCACAACGTACCGCGCTTGTGTCAACCATCAATTCATGAAAGTTTGAATGTTCGCGCGAACGTGCTCTTTGTGTTAATCGAGTTCGATGCGTTGTTGGTACTCCGGCACCACGGTCTTCCATCCACGTTGTTTGTGCAGGTCGTTCGCGAAGCGCTTGGCGGCATGTTCTTCACCATGCGTGATGAACACGCCACGCGGTTCGTTTTCAAGTACGCCCACCCAGTTAAGCAGGTCATCATGATCGCCATGCGCGCTCATGCCGTGCAGTTGTTCGATACGGCAGCGTACCGACCATTTTCGACCGTGAATGCGGACTTCCTCGGGTCTATCGAGCATGATGCGGCCCAGCGTGCCTACCGCCTGGTACCCGACAAACAGCATGGTCGACTGCTCGCGCGTCACGTTGGTCACCATGTGATGCTTGATGCGCCCGCCGGTGCACATGCCGCTGCCGGCCACGATGATTGCGGTGCCACGGATGGCGTTGATCGCGCGGGATTGATCGACGCTGCTGGTGAAGTGCAGGCCGGGGAAGTCCAGCGGATCGCGCCCACGGTCGAGCAAAGCCTGTGATTCTTCATCCAGCGTTTCTTCATACTTTCGGAACACTTCGGTCGCGCGAATGGCCATGGGTGAATCCAGGAACACCGGCACCGGGGGGATGAGCTTCTGCCGCCACAGCCTGCCCAGGTGATAGAGCAATTCCTGTGAACGTTCGATGGCGAACGCGGGAATCAGCACGTTGCCGCCCGCTTCGTGCGCCGCGTTGATGACTTCCGCCAGGCGCGGTTCGATTTCTGCGTGGTCCCTGTGGTTGCGGTCGCCGTAGGTCGACTCCATCACCACATAATCCGCCTGGGTGAAGGGGGTGGGATCATTGATCAGTGGTTTATCCCATTGACCGATGTCACCGGAGAACACGATGGTGCGTTCGATCTCGCCTTCCCGTGCGGTGATGGCGATGCTGGTTGAGCCAAGGATGTGACCGGCACACCGAAAACGTGCGGTCACGTTCTCGTTCAGCGTGATGGTTTCATCGAGTGGCACCGCTTTGAGTTTCTGCGCGGCAAGTTCGGCCTGCTCCTGCGTGTAAAGCGGGTCGTAGCCGAACTTACTTTTGCGACCTTCGCGT
>JANQFT010000370.1 GCA_028277685.1 Phycisphaeraceae bacterium | reverse complement strand
CTCCTTCAGGATCATGTAGGTGCGCATGGAACCCGCGGCGAACGCCTTCACATCTTTGTAATCCGACTGACGGAACGCGTGGCTGTCGAAGTGACGAGGCCCCGTGTAGCCGTAGTCTTCAAGCAGTTTCACCAGGAAGAATGCGTGCTTCAAGTTGGCTGAACCAAAGCGATAGTCCTGATCGAAGCGGCCGAATTCCTGATCGTTCAGGTCGATGTGGAACAGCTTGTTCGATTCGAGTGCCGCCGCCACCTGGTGGACGAAGTTGAGTCCTGCCATGTGTTCGTGCGCCACTTCGGGGTTCACGCCGCACATGTCAGGATGGTCCAGTGATTCGATAAACGCCAGGTAACTTCCCGTAACCGCATTGTAGATGTGACCACGCGGTTCATTGGGCTTTGCCTCAAAGGCAAACTTGTAACCGAACTTCTGGCTGAGGTTCCATTCGCACAGGAAGTTGATGCATTCGCGCATACGCTTGATGGCTTCAACCGGATCTTTCGCAGCATCAGTTTCCGCACCTTCGCGACCACCCCAGAAGACGTAAATCTTCGCGCCGAACTCGGCACCAAGTTCCATCGCCTTCATGGTTTTCTGCACGGCGTAGGCGCGTACCTTTGCATCGTTGCTGCTGAAGGCGCCATCCTTGAACACCGGATCACTGAACAGATTGGTGGTGGCCATGGGAACTTTCAGGCCGTTGTTGCGCAGCGCTTTGCGGAAGTCTTTCTTGATCTGGTCGGTTTCGGCGGGCGTGGCGTCGATGGGAATCAGGTCGTTATCGTGAAAGTTCACGCCATACGCGCCGACTTCACCCAGCAAATCACAAAGCTGCCACGGCTGCAGTTTCGGCCGCACCGCAGAGCCGAACGGGTCCGCACCAGGGTTACCGACTGTCCACAGACCGAAGGTGAACTTCATCTTCGGATCGGGTGCATACTTGTCCTTGGCCATATTGTTCCTCACATAAACGGGGTTTGGACGAGAGTGCTGAATGGCTATAGTGTGACCCAACCTTGCGTCAGAATCAATCGAGCCACACCATGCCCACCATCACCGAGCTTGTCCGACAGATTCCCATCGCCCATGAATGTGACGTCTGCGTGATCGGCGGCAGCACCGCGGCATGGTTGGCGCTGGATGGCAATATGGATGTGGCTGATGTGGACGCCCAACGACTGCGCGCCGAACTCGGCCGTCACGGCGCGATCATGCTGTAAGGTGTTTCTGAAGCTGCGTAATCAGCGCAGCCTTCACCTGTTCGAACGTCGGGCATTGCTCACCCAATTCGTTTTGCAGGGAAGTCACCGGCCGATCCGCCAATCCGCACGGCACAATCAGTTTGAAGTACTCGAGATTCGGCTCCACATTCAGGGCCAAGCCATGCATGGTCACCCACCGGCGTACGCGCACACCAATCGCAGCCAGTTTCGCCCCGCCACTGCCTGCTCGAGATTCCGGTGAATCCGGCTGGTTATCTGTTTGACCGCCCACCCATACACCGATCGCAGCATCATCGCGATGGCCCCGCAGTCCGAACTGTGCAACCGTATCAATCATGGCCTGTTCCAACGCCCACACGTAACGGCGCACGTTCATCTTCAAATCGTTCAGCCGTACGATGGGATAGGCCACCAGTTGCCCCGGGCCGTGGTAAGTGATATCTCCGCCACGATCCGTCTTAGACACGGTTACCCCGTGCTGGGCGAGCAGGCTTTCGTCGGCCATCAAATGTGCCGCCGCACCGGGATGTCTGCCGATCGTGATCACCGGATCATGTTCGACAAGCAGAATGGTTGGGAGCGCATCTTCATCCAGCACGCGCTGATGCACGCGCTGCTGTTCGGTCAGAGCAGCAGCGTAGTCCATGCGTCCCAGGTCCACAATCCGTATCGCCATCGTGCGTTCAACTCCTGACAAGATGTCCAGCCGTGACGGCCAGCACGTCCGATCGTATCATATGCACATGCCCAACGTGCACCCGACAGCAATCCTGACTGACGAAGTGAATCTGGCAGACGATGTAGAGATCGGCCCCGGCTGCATCATCGATGGCCCGGTGACCATCGGGCCCGGCTGCCGATTGATCCACCGTGTCAGTCTGCGCGGCCCGATCACGCTTGGCAGCAAAAATATTCTGTACCCCAACGTGTGCATCGGTTTTCCGCCGCAAGATGTCAAAGTTTCCGCGGATCATCGCGGGGCGGGCGTTGTGATGGGCGATCACAATGTCTTGCGAGAGAATGTCACGATTCACGGTGCCACCAAGGAACAACCCACACGGCTGGGTAACCACAGTTACCTGATGTGCGGCGCACATATGGGGCACGATTGCATCGTGGGCGATCACTGCATGTTGGCCAACCAGGTATTGCTGGCTGGTCACGTGACCCTTGAAGACCGGGCCATCATGGGTGGCAATGCCGTCGTTCACCAATTCTGCCGCATTGGCGAGATGGTGATGATGAGCGGAAGCACCGGCGTCGTGCAGGACATCCCGCCGTTCTGCGTAACCTACCGCGACCGTTCGGTCGGTTCCCTGAATATCGTGGGCCTTCGCCGTGCGGGGCTGCGTGAACACATCAAGCCGCTGGAGCAGGCATTCGACATCATCTACAAGCAGCGGCATACGGTGCCTGTAGCGCTGGACCTGGTCGAGCAGGCACAACTGAAAGATCCTCTGGTCGACAGGGTGGTGGCATTCATCCGTTCTACAAAGCGCGGCATCAGCCCATATGAACCCAGCAGCCGGCGCCACGGCGCGTAACGGGGGGACACGGATGTCCGTTCGCATGTGTGTACTTGGCAGTGGCTCCGGCGGTAACAGCACGCTGTTGATGCTGGATGACGAGGCTGTATTGATTGATGCGGGCTTCGGACCACGTGCGACGCCCGCAAGATTGCAGGGTACAGGGGTGGGACTGAACGATCTTCGCGCCATCATCATCACCCATGCCGACCGCGATCACTTCAATCCATCGTGGTACAACACGCTGCGGAAGCTTCGCATTCCCGTCTACTGCCACCACAAACACAAACACGCACTTTATCACGCGGTGAACAACAGCCATCCGGAAAGGTCGGCACATATTTTGCACGCCGAGGGGCTGTTGCAGGAATTTGATGATCAGCCATTCACGCTGGAACTCAAACACACCACCACGCATATTCGCCCCATTCCATTGGCCCACGATCGCAACGGCACGTGCGGGTTCGTCATCACCAACCATTCCGCGAAAGTAGGTTACGCCACCGACTTGGGCTGCGTGCCCGATCATCTGCTGTGCGCGATGAAAGACGTTGACATCCTGGCGATCGAATCGAATTACGATCGCCGGATGGAGTTGACTTCCAACCGACCTGCGATACTGAAGCAGCGCATCATGGGCGGCAAGGGTCATCTGTCGAACGAAGAAACGTTCGAGGCGGTGCGCAGGGTGTTTGCCCAGTCCACCCAACCGCCACAGCACGTGGTGCTGCTGCACCTGTCGCGCGAGTGCAACGACCCGCGCATTGTGAAGCGATTATTTGAGGCTGAGCCTGCCATCGCCGAGCGTCTGCAGATCACCTGCCAACACAAGCGTAGTGAATGGTTATGCCTCGGGGCATCCCCCCCGGTTCAGCCGCAGACAGAACTTTTCTAATCGATCGCCCCACCCAATTGGGTCTGGCAAAGTACACGGTAGGTATCGCTATGTTGCAGTAGCTCTGTATGTTGTCCGGTTGCGGCAATACGCCCTTCTTCCATCACCACGATGATGTCGGCATCGGTGACAGTGCTGAGCCTGTGGGCGATGACAAAGGTGGTTCTGCCGGTTTCCAGATCCTTCAGCGCCTCGGCAATACGTGCTTCGGATTCACTGTCGATCTGGCTGGTCGCCTCATCCAGGATCAGAATGGCCGGGTCGCGCAGAATCGCGCGGGCAATGGCAATGCGTTGGCGTTGGCCCCCGCTGAGTCGTCCGCCCCACTCGCCGAGTTGCGCATCATAACCATCGGGCAAGTCGCTGATGAAATCGTGTGCATACGAGCGCTTGGCCGCGGCGATCATCTTCTCCCGGGAAACCGAACGAGAACCATACGTGATGTTGTCGGCAATGGTGCCATCAAACAACACGGTCTGTTGCGTCACCATCGCCATCTGGCCACGCACACTACGCAGGGAGCAATCGGCAATGTTGTGTCCATCGATCAGTACGCTGCCTTTTGACGGGTTGATCAGGCGCGGCAGCATGTACAACAGTGTGCTTTTGCCTGAACCATTACCCCCCACCACGGCACATACGCTGCCATGCGGTACTGTCAGGTCGATGCCATGAAGCGCATCGCGATCACCCGAAGGGTACCGAAAGCTGACCTGCTCGAACTGAACGCTGTGTGCATGCCGGGCCAATGCGGGAACAGATGCGCGCGAAGGGTGTCGCCGTGTGTTCGGCTCGACTTCCAGGTGCAACACCTCATCGAGACGTTCGGCCGCCGCCGCCGCGGTCTGCAGATCGCTGTTCAGGTTTGCCAAAGGTCTGAACGCTGCACCCGCAGCACCCAGCGGAAGCAGGACGAACAGAATCTCCTTCGGCTCCGCCTTGCCCAGCACGAACGTGTAATACGCCGCCACCAGCGTCACGCCCATAAAACCGGTCAGGGCAATCGATTCGACCGTCGGGGAACTGAGTGCCCGGGCCACACGGGCTTTCATCTCCAACTGGTAAACGCGACGATTAATGCGATTGAATCGTCGACGTTCATAACCTTCCGCCTGATGCACCTTCACCACCGTCAGCGCCTGCAGTGCTTCCTGTAATGCCGCCAGCATGTTGCCCATCTGCTTCAGCGCACGACGCGAAGCCTTGCGAATCGTGCGGCCAAACCGGTACAGCAGGAAACCGATGATCGGAAAACCGATCAGGAAGATCAGCGTCAGTTGCCAGTTCATGAATACGGCAACCAACAACATCGCGCAGCCTTGCAGCAAATCACGCAACGCGCGGCTGGTCAACGCATTGAAACCCGCCGCCAATTGGGCGGAGTCCCTCACCACACGGCTCATCTTATCCGCGGTGCCACTTTCACTGGCGGTCAGCCAAGGCACGTGCACCAGCCGTTGAAAAATCATCCGCCGCACATTCATCACACTGCGAAACGACACGGTCACCGCACAGTACTGATGGGTGAATCGCGCGCACGAACCAAGCACCATCAGCACCATGATGCAGGCGAAGATGACCATCAAACCACCAAACGCGCTTTGGGGCAGATGATCAGCCAGTGCCAGTTGATCGCCGATTACCTGCTTGACGTCTTCCTTCTTCAGCCATTCCGCCGCCACCATGTGCAGGGTCTGATCTTTCTCGAACAACTGATCAATCACTGCCAGCACCGCACCAAAGCCCCCCGCGCGACAAACCGCGTCCAGAATTGCCCCCAGCATGCCGACGCCCAGCATCGGTTTGTACCGCAGCATGTAGCGGGCAAATTGCCAGAACTTGTTCATGAATGACCGCTCCCAGCCGCGCGATGCCGTTCAATCGCCCTTGCGGAATACCGCCACGATGTTTTCAATCGGCACCACGAACAAGCGATTGTCGCCTTCGAAATCGACAGGGATCGCTTCCTTGGGATTGAACAACACGCGGTCGTATTGACGAATGGGATAGTCATCATCGTGCTCGACCTGTGCACTGATGGTGACGATGCGCCCGGTGAGCGTGGGGATTTCAATCTTGTCCGGAAGATGAATACCGCTTTTGGTGGTCTTCTTATCCTCATCCTTTCGGATCAGCACGCGAGGCCCAATCGGTTCGACCGTTTCAAAGGCATCATTCTTTGGCTTGGTAGCACTCATATAAACTTCCGTCATGTCATCTGGATATCGCAAACCGCGAGGAACGTATCATTGTATCGGCAACCTTCATGAAGCGCCAACACTTGGCCCGCTGAGCAGGGCGTGGTAAAAACCGTATCCAATCAATCACCCGACGGGAGCAACCATGGAACTGGCATCATTCATTCGCGACATTCCCGATTGGCCCAAGCCTGGCATCCTGTTCAAAGATATCACGCCGCTGCTGGCGCATCCCGCGGCATTGGCGATGGCCGTCGAGCAAATGGTGAACCCCTTCCGTGGTGCCAAAATTGATGTGGTGGCGGGCACTGAATCACGAGGATTCATCTTCGGCACCGCGCTGGCCCAAGCGCTGAGTGCCGGCTTCATCCCCGTGCGAAAACCCGGCAAACTACCCTGGAAAACGCATCAACTCAGCTATGAATTGGAATACGGCACAGACTCCCTTGAGGTGCATCAGGATGCCATCCAACCCGGCCAACGTGTTCTGATGGCGGATGATCTGCTCGCCACCGGCGGCACCATGAAAGCATCTTGTGAATTGGTGCAACAACTCGGCGGCGAGATTGCCGGTATCAGTATGCTGATTGAATTGGTTGACCTGTGCGGTCGTGAAAAGCTTCTGCCGTTCGGCAATGTGCATGCTGTCTTGAAGTTCTAACCGCATAACTGGGGGATGGGGCTTTACTTTCGGGGATTCTATGGGCAAAACGTCCACACCATCACCACCTGCCGTTCTGTTCGACTTCGGTGACACCCTTGTGCACTTTGGTAATGTCGACCGCAAGGCAGCGTTCCGTAAAGCGACGTGGCGTACTTACCACGTGTGGGCAAAGCGAAGCAAACGCATGCCCGACTATCGCCGTTTCTATCTGCACCACTGGTTCGCCCTGCGGTGGTCGTTTCTGAAAACAATTCTGCTGCGTCGCGAGATGGACACCATGCGCATCCTCCAGCGCGCCAGCAGCAAGCTTTGGCTGCGTGCACCGGCTGACTTCTTCAACGAACTGGTGTGGCACTGGTATCGCCCGTTGGTGGATGTCGCCACGGTGGAAGACGGCACCGCCGATGTGCTCCAGCAACTCATCGATCAGGGCTACCAACTGGCCATCGTGTCCAACACGTTTGTGCCGGGTTTTGCGCTTGATCGTCACCTGGCGAAACTGGATCTGCTGAAATACTTTCCCGTGCGCATTTACAGTTGCGATGTGGGCTATCGCAAACCCAGCCGGCACATTTTCAACATCGCATTGGATCGCCTGGGCACGCCTGCTCGTCGTGCGGTGTTTGTGGGTGACCTGCTCGATGCGGATGTGCGTGGGGCCAAACGCGCCGGCATGCAGGCCGTGTGGCGTCGTCCACCCGACACGCCGTACCAGACACCAGACCACACCCACGCCATTGACAGCCTGCATGAATTACCCGACCTGCTCAGCGAGTTGATCGACTGAATCCATACGCAACGGACGAACCAGCAGCTTATGCAAAACAGCCAACAGCGTTTCCGGTGGAGAGAGATAATTATCCGGCGGTCGATAGAACACCGTTCCCGGCTTGCCATCCTGAGGCGGATCAACCAGTCGTACAGAGCCCGGCGCATCGCTCAGCGCCTCGAACACCGGCTGCACGTTGATGGTGGTGAAAATCAGATCACGTTCGTGAAGCTTCAGTGCTTCCACGTTCAGCTTTGGC
>JANQFT010000317.1 GCA_028277685.1 Phycisphaeraceae bacterium | reverse complement strand
GATTGGGATGCACCCCCGCCCCCGCGCAAGCCCTTCCCCTGGCCCGATGGAGACAAACTCGAAGCCGAGCAACACAAGCGCGGAACCGAAGCCCAACAGAAAAACGCTGCCGAAGAACCCAAGAAGAAAAAGAAGAAGCGCCCCGCCGAAGATGAACTCCGCGACGCCGCCCGCGATGTGCTTAAGGATATTTTCGGTAACTGATCCGTAGGGATCTGCGGCGCGGACGCCGCAGCTACAATTCTGCCAACCTCCAACCCGTAGGTCGGGGCCTGCCCGGACACTGTTCTCACCCCCCCGCCTTCTGGGCCATCGCTTTCACGCTCATCGTCAGCATGTTGTACAGGTCGCTGCCCACCTCATAATTCGCGGTGTGCATGCTCGTCACCCGGCGATCATCAATCAGGCGAAACTTCTCACCCCACTTGTCCGGCTGATCGGGATCGTACACGGCAAACCCCTTGCCCCCGAACTTCTTCGCCAGTGTGAAACACGGAATGTCCGTCGCTCCATCGCCCACAAAGATGATCTGGTTCATCGGAATGCGATAGTCCTTGGGTTCTACTCGCTGGTTCACATCATCCACCCCTTTGGAAATCTCAAACAGGAACCGCGTTTTCTCGGTGAAGCTGACCAGCCGCTTGGCCGCGATGATTTCATCCGAATCGTTGTAGGCGAAATCGCCGGCAAAGATGCGCCGAAACTCACCCGCGATGCGCGTGTGCCGCAGAATTTCACCGATGCCGCTGGAGATGCAGTAGAACTCCACCTCCGCATCGCCCCGTACCTCGACCGCCGCCGCTTGCAGCCGACCAAACACGTCGGCCACCCCCGGATACATCGCCACATGTGGCCCGAACGCCGCCAGACGTTCCCCCGTGATGCGATCACCCGCTGACCGCGACTGGCTCAGCTCGATCATCCGGTGCATGTAAGCCGGCATCGGATCCCACCCTCGCTCCAGCAGCGGATGCACCGTCTTCCGCCAGAACGGTTCGACATCCACCCCCAGCGATGCCAAAAACGCACTGGTCGAATCATGTGCCAGCGTGTCATCAAAATCAAAAACCACCGCAATCCGTGTGTTCATGAGGCCCGGATTGTAAACGACTTGCCCACCCCACGCCGCGCGTGCCCCCATGGTGCGTATCCTTCCGGTGCGACCTCGCTTAAGCGGGCAGCACCAACCCAACCCACATCACACGCGTAGGTCCGGGCCTACGTTGTACTTCCCGTTTCGCCCGGCATGTTTGTCGACGGCATGCGCCCATCGGGGCGCGACGGCGCGCAACTTCGTGACATTTTGAATTTTCTAAAAACTTTTTTCGCCCGAAGAAGAAGGCTCAATTTCGTCTCGAAACGGTCGATTTTGCCCTTCTCCGTCGGCGGGGGCATCCAGGACAGCTTGCGTGGCCTGGGCGGCTTCTCGTTTGGGAGTGCTTGGCCGGCGATCACTGATCGCCGGAAATCCCGTTCCCGCGAACTGCCAGGTCGCGAGCCAACTGCGCCCAAGCCTTTTGCCTTTGATCTTCCGCGATGCTAGGTTCGGGATCATCATGAAGACAACGAATCCAACGTCGCTGAATCTGGTGTTTGTGTTTGCGGATCAGATGCGTGCGTTCAGTTGTGGGTACCGGGCGGATGGTGATCCGGTGATCACGCCGAACCTGGATCGGTTTGCGGCGCAGGGGATGACGCTCACGCATGCGGTGAGCAACTTTCCGGTGTGCAGTCCATTTCGGGCGATGCTGATGAGCGGTTGCTATCCGTATGCCAACGGTGTGCCGGGCAACTGCAACAGCCAACCCGGACGCGAGAACTGGCAACTGCGCGAAGACCTCACCTGTTTCACCGATGTGCTCAACCAATCGGGTTACAGCGTGGGTTACATCGGTAAGTGGCATCTGGAAGCGCCGTACGAACCGTATGTGATGCCACCGCGCGGCAACCCGCCTATCTGTTGGAATGAATACACGCCGCCGCATCGTCGGCACGGCATTGGTTACTGGCATGGTTACAACACCTACGATAACCACTTCGCACCGGAGTACTGGATCGACGACGCGCAGCGCGACCAGCGCACGAAGATCGATCAATGGTCGCCCGAGCATGAAACGGATGTAGCGATTGACTTCCTGCGTAACACAGGTGGGAAGTTCCGTGATCAGGCGAAGCCGTTTGCGATGTTCGTCTCGCACAACCCGCCGCACACACCGTTTGGGTTGGTGCCCGACAAGTACGTGCAGCAGTACGGCGATGCGACACCGGCCGAACTGCTCACACGCGGCAATGTCGATCTGGAACTCGATCATCCGAACATGGACACCGCAAAACAGCATGTGAAAAATCACTTCGCCATGGTGACCGGTGTGGATGACAACTTCGGCCGGCTGCTGAAGGAGATCGACGACCAGGGCATGTCGGAGAACACGTTGGTGGTGTTCCTCAGTGACCATGGTGAGATGATGGGTAGCCATGGGCGGATGCACAAAGGTGTGATGTTTGAAGAGTCGCTGCGCATTCCCTTCATCGCGCGGATGCCGGGCAGGATCGCGGCGAACACACAGGATGCTGTGCTGATCGGCGCGCCGGACATTGCCCCCACGCTGCTGAGCATGCTGGGCCTGGGTGATGCGTTGCCGGCCACGATGCAGGGCAGCAGTTACGCAAGCGTGTTGGAGGGCAAACCGTGTGAGCGGCCGAGTTCGGCGTTCTACCTGAACTGCGAGGGCGGCGCTCGTGGGGTTCGAACCGATCGTTACACAATGTGTCGGCGACACAAGTCGGCCGGCCAACGTGAAGGCGGGCCTGGCGAGTGGAAGGGCAGTGAAACACTGCTGTTTGATAACACGGAAGATCCGTGGCAAACGCGGAACATGACGGAAGAGCAACCGGCGGTATTGAGTGAACTGCGCGGTGAATTGCAGGGGTGGTTGGATCGGACAGGGGATGAGTGGCAGTGGGAGGGGTGATCAGGTGTGGGTACCCAACCAATCGGGCACGCGCATGGGGCGGCCTTCACGGTCGACGCAGGCGAGTACGGTGGACGCGGTGGCGAGGGTGTTGCCTTCGCGAGTGACCTGATATTCGTGTTCGATCTTGGCCATGCCCATGCGTTTGAGGGTAGCGGTGATGCTGACCTGGTCGTCGTAACAGGCGGGTTGATGGTAAGAGATATTCAGGCGGGCGACGACGATGAAGATGCCGCGGTCTTCGAGTTGGCGATAGGCGATGCCGCGCTGGCGAAGCAGTTCCGTGCGGGCCATCTCGAACCAGACGGGATACGTCGAGTGGTGCACGTAACCCATGGGGTCGCACTCAACGTAGCGCACACGTTGGTTGATGGTGATGGTATCAGGCAATGAATGCATAGGTATTTCCGGCGATCGGAGATCACCGGCTAATAGAGTTCCGCGTTCACAGTTCCGAGTTGGTCAGACCCAGACGTTCACGAACAGGGCCGGCTCAACCATCTTGCCCTTGAGTTCACCAATGGTGGTGTTGGCAAACTTGACTTCGTATTCGGGATGGGCGTCGAGCCACTCGTTGATCTGCTTATCGAGGTACTCGATGGCATCTTCGCGGAGCTTGGTATGGAACGTGCGAACATGAATCGCACCTTGCCCAGTGACGTTGGGCTTGCGGGTCCATTGGTCTTCATGACGATTCTTCGCCCCGAAGGCCTGAATGGCAGCCCCGCTGGATTGATCACCTTCGGTTTCTTCCAGGTCGATCGCGCTCAGGTCGTCGCCGACTTCCTCCGCAATGACCAGATCATCATCGTCCAGCGGGATGGCGTCCTCGGCTTGGTCATCGAACGGCATGGGTTCCAGTTCGTCGGGCATGGCATTCTCCTAGCACGGTGTTGCCACCAGAAGTGTCCTTCGCAAAACACGCGAGGTTGACTGCCATGATACTCACAGAGCTACACAAATTGAACCGCGGAGGCGCAGAGACGCAGAGGAAAAATTGTGTTGTGTTTGCCTCTGTGTCTCTGTGCCTCTGCGGTTTGTCCTGTCGCGTTCAGCCTTAACCGATCACGCGCAACAGCCAATCGGCGTGTTGCAGGTGTGTGGCTTCGATGGTGCCGCGGAAGTGTTGCATGGCCAGGTCGACCACGAAGCGGCGGGGTGTGAACAGGCGGGGATGGTAGACGCCCTGGTCCACCCGCGTCACACTGCCCCGGTTGCCGGTGAGTGGCCCTTCGTAAGTGAGGTAAGCACGACGATGATCAGCAAGGCGCTCGCCAGTGAACATGTCCGGGAACGACCATTCGGTACTGGACAGCATGACGCGGAAGGTCATCAACTTGCCGCGCAACGGCGGTGCAGCGGGATCGTCGAGCATCCAGTCGAAGTGATGATCGTCGGCGTTTTCATGGGCCAGCAGCACAACGGAACGGGCAGACACGGAACGATCCTTGTATTGGTGTGCGGTGCGACTTATCTTGGTATGCGTGACTCGCAAGAAGGATACGATCATGCTTGATCAACGTCGAATGATCGGCGTGTTGGGTGGACTGGTGCTTGCCGCCATGCTGTCCGGCTGCGTCGTTGATGCCACGTTTTACCAGGAACGTGGCTTGCGCCGTTACCACGAACTCAACCGCCCCGATGCTGCCCAGGAAGACTTCCAACGTGCAGTCGATCGCAGGCCCACGTTGTGGCTGAGCCAATATCATCTGGGATTGATCGCGCTGGAGAAGGGCGAAACACTCCGGGCGCGGCGACACCTGGAGATCGCACTGACACTGGTGCAGGATCGCGCCGGCCGGGCGGAACCGATTATCGATGCGCTGGCGGAGGCCATCTTCCGCGAGGGCGACTACCCGCGGCTGTTCGGCCTGCTGAATCAGGCGTGCGATCAATACGGCACGATCAGCCACTTCCTCCGTCGGGCGAAGTATTACGTGAAGGCGGGCGACCACGATAACGCCCAGATCGCGTTCCGCCAGGCGATCAAGATTGCCGAGCCGGATGACGTGGAACCTTACCTGGCGCTGGCAGGTTTCTATGAGGAAGTGGGGGCGAAGGATACGGCTTTGGTCACGTTGCGGCAGGCGTATAGCGTGAGGCCGGGCGACAAGCGGGTGTCGGATGCGATCCGTCGACTGGGCGAAGTGCCGGGGCCGACCATCGCACTACCACCAGCCCGATAAACTGGGGGCTTGACGCGACACCACGCACCGTCTGATAATGGTATCCGCCTTGAGGGGTTGGTCGTGAACCGGCACCACGATGAGATCGATTTGGCTGGCGTCGGCTACGGAGACTCAGGCGTATTTGTGAAGGGTGTTTTTTCAAGAAACCCCTTGTACGACGCCGAATAGCGTTGTTAGAATCCGGTCATTGGCCGGGCAGAGTGCACCAACGAGGGACATGTGCCTCGCATCCAAATATGATCAGGAATTAGTGAGACGCAATCAGGAACGTCCCATAGCAAGGACGCATCTCACGGGTAAGAAACACCAAATACAGTGATCGCATAACGGTTATCAGACCATCGCAGGCATGGAGCGATGGCCTTACATACGAACCGGATCGACGGCTTGGGTTACCACCCAAGAACACCACCAGGCCGACGGTCGAACGATCAGGAATCACTTTCAAATTAAGGAGACGGTCAGATGAAAGTGAAAATGGGAGTCTTGGCAGTCGTGCTCGGCCTGTCGAGTCTGGCAATCGCCGGCGACATGGACGTGCAAAGTGAACTCGCGGCCCTTAAGGCCCAAATGCAAGCCCAACAGGCTCGCATCGCGCAACAGGATGCGCAAATCGCCCAGATGAAGGGCGAAAACTGGCTGAACGCCCGTCGCGCCGAAGAGGTCAAGGCATTGATCGCCGACGTCCTCGCCGACGCCGACACCCGCGCCAGCCTCCTCCAGAGCGGCATGTCCGCCGGCTACCAGGATGGTTTCTTCCTGGCCAGCGCCGATGGCAATTTCCGCATGAACGTCGTGGGCCAGATGCAGATTCGCTACACCCTGAACACCAGCGATCAGGCCCCCGTGACTGTCCCCGGAACCGATCGTGCAGAAAGCAACGAAGGCTTCACCCTTCCCCGCATCAAGCTCGGTTTCTACGGTCACCTGTTTGACCCCACCATCACCTACGGCCTGAGCGGTCGCTTTGATACCAATGGCCTGCAGCAAGGCCAGTTCGGTACCAACGATCCGTTCGGCGAAGATGGTGACTTCGAACTGGAAGATGCGTGGGTCGGCTACGAATTCGCCGAAGGCTGGAAAGTCCGCGGTGGTCAGTTCCAGGGCCAGTTCACCCGCGAAGAAGCTGTCCACAGTGGCAAGCTCCTTGCCGTCGAGCGTTCGATGGTCAACCAGCTCTACACCCTTGACTATGTGCAGGGCGTGGAAGTGACTTACGCCGGTGAAATCGCTGGTCAGCAGATTCGCGCAGCCGGTACGTTCCATGATGGTTCGTACAGCGCTAACCTGAATGACTTCTGGGTTCGTCCGCTTGTGGGTGCTCCGGTGGCCTTGGTGCCCGGTGGCGATCTGTATGACTTCGGCATCGGCGGCCGCGGTGAGTGGCTCGTCATGGGTGCATGGGAAGACCTGGATGACCAGCAGGCTTGGTCGAGCGGCAACCGCAGCCTCATGATCGGTGCAGCGTTCAATATCGACGAAGCAGCCGGTGGCAACGGCAACACCATTCCCGACGTGGTCAAGTGGACCGTCGACGCCACGCTGGAACTGCCCGACCTGATGGGTCTGAGTGTCTTCTTCGCTTACGTCGGTATGGACACTGCCGAGAAGGACACCACCTTCCAGATGGCCGTGCGTGACCCGCAGGGCATCGTGGCCCAAGTTGGTGCGTTCGTCGTGCCCGACAAGATCGATGCGTTCATCCGCTACGAATACATCGACTGGGATGTCAATCCCGCCATCGCAGCAGCCACCGCGGCTGATGAATACAGCACCCTCACCTTCGGTGGTAACTACTACATGAAGGGCAACAATGCCAAGGCGTCGCTGGACGTGATCTACGCCATGCGTTCGACCAACCTGTTCAACGGTGCTGGCATGATCGGTTCGGGTCAGTTGCCTGGCCAAAACCTCGTGATCTCGCAGGGCGACCAGGTCGCCGTCCGCGGTCAGCTCCAGCTGATGTTCTGATCACACAGCAATCAAAACGTTGCACGCCACGGCCGTCCTTCGGGGCGGCCGTTTTTCATTGTCTCAGCCTCAGCTACAATGCACGCCAACGATCAGGGCACGTCTTTACGAGTGAAAGGTTGCAGGTCATGCGCTACGATCGCGGACTGCTTATCGTCATCGCGGTGATATTGGTTGCTTTATTGATTGCGGGTTGCGAAGGGCCGCTGGACAACTACAACGCGGCACGACTGCAAAGTGAACTGCTCAACAATGCACGTACCGATCTGCCGGATGACACATCGCTCAAACGCAACCATGCACAACCATCGGTCATGCTGACAGAGGAACAGATCGAAGCGCTCGACCAGACATCCGGCCCAACCGCCTACGCCGATGCCAAGCTCAACGTGGGACACGATCTGCTCGGTAAGGATTCCCAAACGTTTCCGCTCGAACTGCACCGTGCGGTTCGGTTGGCGGTGGCGAACAACCTGCAGGCCCGGACGGCTCGTCTGATTCCCCAGATGAGTGCAGAGCAACTCGCGCAAGCGGAAGCAGCGTTCGATGTCAGCAGTTTTGCAGACCTGAGTTACGCGCACATCGATCGGCCACGTCCGCAGGCGATCCTCACCGGCCTGACCGGTCCGGTGACCAGTGTGCCCATCACGCCCGCTGCCGACCAACAACGCGTGGGCGACTTTGATGTGGGTGTGACCAAGCGTTTTCAGACCGGCACCGCCGTCAGCGCGTCAACCGGGTTCACCCATGTGGACGAACGCACACCGGGTTTCACCGCCACACCTGATCCATCCAGCGTGAACGATGTGACGTTCGGCGTCGTGCAGCCGCTGCTGCGTAACTTCGGTACCCGCGTGAATCGGGCGCAGATCGTCTTGGCTGAGAACACCACCACATCCGTCAGTTGCGCCTTCAACCGCAGACCATCGCGGGCGTTGGTGTTC
>JANQFT010000270.1 GCA_028277685.1 Phycisphaeraceae bacterium | reverse complement strand
AAGCTTTGCTTTAATCTCATCCCGCACCACACGGAACGCGGCGAGTTTTTCTTCGTGCGTACCTTTTGCAGCTGCGGGATCATCAAACGGCCAGAATATGCGTTCAACCAACCCCGGCCACACGTTGGGGCAACTCTGGTTGGCCTTATCGCAGACGACCACCAGGTAGTTCACCAGTAAATTTGCTAAATAAGCTTTCACGCCTTCCGCTTTGTGATGCGAAATATCGATGCCCACTTCACCCATTGCTTCCGTCGCCAGCGGATTCAACGTGCCTGGTTCAGCCCCGGCGCTGTACACATCAAAACGGTCGCCCGCCAGATGCCGCAGCCAACCCTCCGCCATTTGGGATCGCGCGCTGTTGTGCGTGCATACGAACAGTACCGTCGGTTTACCTGCCATATCAACTTACCCCTGTGGTTGCTTATCGTTTGATCGCCTGGACATCCAGACTGGTGATGTAATCCGCTGCGGTCGTGTCGGTGGGCAACGCCGCCGCGATCTTCTTGTAGAGCGGGTCTTCAAATTGGCTGAGTGCTGCAACGTATTCCGGTTTCGGTGTAAGCACCACATCGACCAGTCCCGCATCTTCAACCATTGCGCGGTACTCATCCACCAACACCGCGCCGGCCACGCATCCGACCAGCGAGGCCATGTCTTCCCGCACGTTCTCCGGCAGCGGTTTGAACAATGCCATGTCACTCGCCGCCACGCGACCCCCGGGCTTCAACACCCGCGCGATCTCACGCCACACCTGTGGCTTGTCCGGGCTGAGGTTGATCACACAATTGCTGATGATCACATCCACGCTGTTGTCGGCCGCGGGCAGGTATTCGATTTCACCGAGTCGGAATTCAACGTTGTTCAGGCTCGTGGTTTTGCGGTAGTGATCGGTGTTGTTGCGGGCTTTGGTGAGCATCTCTGGCGTCATGTCCACGCCGATCACACGACCCGTCTCGCCAACTTTCGGGCCTGCGAGGAAGCAATCGAAACCGCCGCCGCTGCCGAGGTCCATCACGACCTGACCGGGTTGCAGGGCCGCGATGGCCGTGGGGTTGCCACAGCTCAGGCCCATGTTTGCGCCATCGGGCAGGGCGGCCACTTCATCCGCGCTGTAGCCCAGACGGTCGGCCAGCTCTTCGTGCGTCCAACCCGCCTTGCCGGCAGTGGAACCGCAGCAACCGCCGCCCTCAGGACTGGTGATGGTGCTGAGCGTGCCGGACTCGGCGATCTTGGCGTAGCCGGCACGCACCGTTTCGTGTGTGGAAGCGGGGGAGTCGGAAGCACAACAAGAAGAGTATGAAGTGTTCTTATCGTTGGGAGTGCAGCAACCCATGGTGGGGCTCCTTGATCAATCTGCCAAGACTCAATCACAGTGCGTTCTGCCCTCACCACAACCTTCCCCCAAGGGAAGAGAGGATATGATTCTCCGCAAGCCGCAAGCCGCAAGCCGCAAGCCTCAAGCCTCAAGACGCTGAGTAACACGCAGCAAGTTTCGTACGATCCGTTCCGCGCACGCAGCACAGGGCCTTCTCATCGGCCACGATGGTTGTTTCATCAGCGAGCACATCTCGTGTCCACTTCAGAGCACGCTTGACGATGGTTGGGGCCTTGGTACCCGCCAGTCGGTAGTAATGCCAGCGACCATCCTTGCGACGTTCCACCAAACCAGCCTGATGCAAAATGGTCATGTGTTTGCTGACCGTTGCGGGGGCGAGACCCAGCACGCGAATCAGTTCGCACACGCATAGCTCACCTTCCACCAGGCACATGATCGCCCGCACACGATTTTCATCGCTCAAAGCTTTGGTGATAGTCAGGTATTCCTGCATGGGTGGTCTTCGTGGTTCTGTTAACTGATTAATTCGTTAATTCGTTGATTGACGAAGTGTAGGCCGGACAGGCTATCTTGTCCAATAGAAAGCCCCGGGCGGCAGCCCGGGGCTGGTTCGGCGATAAGTGGGGGTGTGCCCGGGGCTTCTTCTCTGACAACTCCGGACAGTTCGGATCAATCCGGAACGCAACCTAAAGATACTGAACCGCAAGACGTTACAAAGGCACGTGCGC
>JANQFT010000095.1 GCA_028277685.1 Phycisphaeraceae bacterium | reverse complement strand
ATCCAATTGGGCTGCAATCCCACGGAACTGGCAAACCACGCCGATGACGTGGTGGAATGGCTGCCGGGGCAAAAACCCAATATCCAGCAAGTTGAAGCGACGCAACACCTTGCGTTCCTGCGGCGCCCATTCAGTCTGGCCGGCCGACGGGACACTGAGGAAGGAGCAGAACTGGATATCGTCTACCGCGTGGTGGGCACGGGTACGCAATGGTTGGAAACTTTGGCTACAGGTCAGGCGATTGACCTGATCGGCCCGCTGGGGAACGTGTTTGCGTTGCCTGAGGACAAATCGATCGGCCTGCTGGTCGGTGGTGGCGTGGGGTTGCCCCCGATGTTCTACCTGGCCGAAGCGATGAAGGCTGCCCACTGGACCGGCTGCGCATTCGTCGGGGCGACCACGCGCGATCTGTTGGCGTTTGACTGGTTGGATGTCGCGCCCGATCCTGCCGGTACACCTGCGCAAAGTGTGCGGCAATTCGCTGATCACGGCATGCCCGCGGTCATCACCACCGACGACGGTTCCGTGGGCCTGCGCGGCCTGATTACCGATGGCCTGGCGAAGTACATCGCCTCACAAAGCGAAGCCGAACGATCTAAAACCGTGATCTACACCTGCGGCCCTGAACCCATGATGAAGGCTGTCGCCACGATCGCGAAGCAGAATGGCATCGCCTGTCAGGTCTGCATGGAGCAAGCAATGGCCTGCGGCATGGGCACATGCCAGTCCTGCGTGGTGAAGATGCGCGAAGCCAGCGCCCCCCACGGCACCACGCCAAATGGTACCCCGTGGCGCTACCGCCTGGCCTGCACCGACGGTCCGGTGTTCGACGCGAACGATGTGATCTGGTAATTGCCCCTCTCCCCCGGGGAGAGGGGTTGGGGTGAGGGTGCACATGCACGATGCGCAACGTAGGCTGGTGAGATAACATGACTCATGACCGCTATCCCACTAACCCGAAACTCCGCGAAAACGCTCGAAGATTGCGCCGTGATGCGCCTGTCCCTGAACGAATTCTCTGGGGCAAATTGCGTGGATCACAGCTACTCGATATGAGATTTCGACGCCAGCATCCCATTGGCCCTTTCATCGTTGACTTCTGTTGTCCCAATGCAAGACTTATCATTGAACTCGACGGTCTAACTCACGTGGGAACGGGAGAAAAAGATGATGCCCGGACAGCGGTACTGGAGCACATGGGCTATCGCGTGGTACGATTCACAAACGATGACGTTCTCCAACATATGGATGTGGTGTTGGAGCACATCGCGGAACACCTAGGGGATACGCCGAGACCGTGATCTCGCAGCCATCCATGGCACCCCCACCCCAACCCTCCCCCCGAGGGGGAGGGGGTAGGACGAAGCAAACATGGAATTCTACTACCACGAATCCGACGATCAGATTCTTGTCATCAGCGCCGACGGCGGGTTGAATGCGGGCAACGCCAGTGACTTTGTTGACCGCATCAAGGAACTGGTCGACGCGGGCCTGCGCCAGATTGTGGTGGATTGTGGAGCACTGGACTACATTTCCAGCGTGGGCTTGGCGGTGCTGCTGCGACTGCACAAAACAATCGCCACCCACGGCGGAAACCTCCGACTGGCGGGTCTGCAAGGCATGGTATCGCAAGTGCTGCAGGTGACGAGCCTGAACAAGGTGTTCCACATTTACCCAGACGTTGAGCAGGCGCGGCTTTCGTTCCGCGATCCAGACTGAAGTAATCACTTCACTACCGGTGACACATCCACCACATACAATTGACGGTGCCCTTCGTGCGCGCTGTCGAAACAGACCTTCTTACCATCCCGGCTCCAACGTGGATGCAGATCGCAACGGATCGGGCCATCCAATTCCGGCGGCGCATGATACTGACCAATATCAACCCGGCGTTGCTCGGCCAGGTTGTACAGCATCAACGTGCGCATGCGCTTCTCGCCCTGTGGGTAGGTATCGGTCAGCATCCACTTGCGGTCCGGGCTGAATGAGCAGTGCCCATCACAGTCAAAATCCTCTTCGCCGATGATGGTCACTTCGTCGGTCTGATCGGTGTGCAACCAATAGTGAGCCGCCGCCTCACCAGCACGCTTCGCCCAGATAACAATGCGGTCGTCATCCAGCCAGGCAAAGTGCGAGTTGTACGGTGGGTTACCCAGTTGATGCAGGCCCGAGCCATCGACGTTCGCAGTCATCATGCGGGTGTACAGTTGCATGCGGTCGCCGTTCTGTCGCATCACCCGATGCAGGAACACGAAGCGTGTTCCTGCGGGATTGTGCTCCAGGTGATTCACCCATTGCTCAGTTTTCGCCATGTTCGCATCGGTATCATGAGTGTGAATCTGTTCAAGCGAGCAGATCAATTCGCATTCGCCAGTGTTCAGGTTCATCCGCCAGATGCCATCGCCAGATGGACACAAATCACTTTCACTGAGATCGGTCGTTCCAGGATGACCATACCCCGCGCGCGTGCGATGCAAACGAGCGAAGTTCAGCGTGATAGCCCACTCGCCATCGGTCGCCACGTGATACACCGGACGTGGCAACGCGCGCGTTTCGCCGGTCACAATGTCGCGTATCACCGCGAACAGTCGATCCCCTTCCCGTTGGTTGTAGATGATCTTCCGATCCGCCTGCCCCGGCACCCACTGCAGCAGACTACCCAGCTGAAAGTGCCAGCCGAACGTTTCGTCCAGCCGCGTGAGCTTGTTACCATCCAACGTGTCGATCAGACAGATGTCCGCTGGATCATCACCGGTCGGTTCGCGATCGATGAAGTCCACCTCATGCACCAGCATGTATCGGCCGGTCACATCCCAGGGAAACTTGTCGTAGTAACCGAAGAAGTGATGTTTCGGCCCTTGTGTGACGGCGACGGCGGGAAGCTCGTGGGTTTCACAACTCATCGGTGTACCTCAAAGCGAAAGACGGATATTCTACGTACGACATGCTTACGCGAAAGAACATACCGAATCAATTGACGATCCTTCGGCTGATCTTTGCCGTGGCCATGTTCGCAGTCCTGTCGTTCTACCAGTATGCGGGCTACCACAAACCCAACACCGACCCACAAACCGAACTGCTCATCGCGGCCCTGGTGCTGTTTGTTGTGGCGGCGATCACCGATGCGCTCGATGGCTATTTCGCTCGCAGATGGCAGGTGATCAGCCTGTTCGGCCGTATCATGGATCCGGTGGCGGATAAAATCCTGGTCATCGGCGCGTTCATCTTTCTGGCGGGCCCAGGCTTTGCCGATCCGGATGGCGGGATGATCAGCGGCGTCTACCCGTGGATGGCCGTGGTCATCCTGCTGCGTGAATTGCTGGTCACCAGCATTCGTGCGGCACTCGAAAGCCAGGGTATCGACTTCAGCGCCAAATCCGCCGGCAAGTGGAAGATGATTCTGCAAGCCGTGGTTATTCCCGTGGTGCTGCTGATTGTGATCATCGACCCCCACCGCTATCCCATTCTGGTGTGGGTGCGTGATCTGCTGGTGATTGCCACGGTTCTGGTCACCATTATCAGTGGGTTGCCGTATCTGACCGGCGCGCAGAAAACGCTGCGAGCGATGTAACATGTTGTATGTGATATCTGATATGTCGGAACGCAATCTCTGACATATCAGATACAACATACCACATACAACATTTCCTCTGACCGATTACAATGCCCCCATGACCGACACCTGGGTGAAACATCTCGCAGGCAAGTTCATCGTCTTCGACGGGCCGGACGGCTCGGGCAAGACCACGCAATTCCGTCGCCTGATCGAACTGGCGCAAACCCACGACATCACCGTATGCGAAGTACGTGAACCAGGCGGTACGGAAATCGGCGAACGTGTGCGCGAGATTCTGCTCGACCCCGAACACGATAACATGCATGTACGATGTGAAATGCTGCTCTACATGGCCAGCCGCGCACAGCTCGTGGCCGATCGCATCGGGCCTGCCGTGGAACGTGGCGAACTGGTGTTAGCCGATCGGTTCATTTCGTCAACCCTTGCCTATCAGGGCACGGCCGGCGGGATGCCGCAAAGCGAAATTCTGTCGGTCGGTCGCGTCGCCGTCGATCGCTACTGGCCCAACCTGGTGGTGGTGTTCGATGTGGATGAAGCGTCCGCCGCCAGCCGTTTGAACCCCTTGCTCGATCGCATCGAAGCCAAGGGGGCAGCCTATCACCGGCGCGTACGGCAAGGCTATCTTGATCAGGCCGCGGCCGATCCAGAGGGCCATCTGGTCATCGACGCGAGACCAGATGCAGACACTGTGTTTACAGACCTATGCATACAACTAGCTAATCGCATCACTTGATCCGCCTTCGTGCCTACGTGCCTCAATGCCTTTTGCCTTTTCTTTTGCTTTAGAATCTGCCCATGCACACCATCCTCGGCCAAGCATCCGCCACGCACGTGCTTCAGTCCGCCCTCAACAGCGGCCGCATGCATCACGCGTGGATTCTGCACGGCCCGACCGGCGTGGGGAAATGCACCACCGCCCAGCGCGTGGCGAGGATTCTTCTTTGCCCAAATGCACAGCCCGATCTCACTGGCAACGTTACCGCATGCGGATCGTGCCCGGCCTGTCATCTGGCAGACTCCGAAGACAGCACCCACCCCGACCTGCACATCGTGGTAAAGGAACTGGCACGCTATCACGATGATCGCACCGTGCGCGATCGCAAGCTGCGCAACATCCCTCGAGGCGTGCTCGAACAACACCTGATCGAGCCAGCCTACCGCTCTGCCCAGATGAACCACCACAAAGTATTCATCGTGGATGAGGCGGAACTTCTCGATCTGACTGGCCAGAACACGCTGCTGAAAACACTCGAGGAACCACCAGCGGGGACGTACATCTTCCTGGTCACTTCGCAGGAAGATCGCCTGCTGCCAACCATTCGCAGCCGCTGTCAGCGTGTGCCGTTCGGCATGCTGGATGATCACACGGTACAGACATGGGTCGAACAGTACGTGGCCAACCAGGAAGAGATCGACCTGCCCGCCGACCAACTCGCATGGGTGGTGCGCTTTGCCCGTGGCAGCCTGGGGCAGGCGCAACTGGCGATTGCGTATCGCCTCGATCTCTGGCAGCAGACGCTTGATCCAATGATCGACGCCATGGCCAAGGGCAAAGGCGCCGGTGAGATCGGCCCCACCATGACGCAACTGGCCAACGATTTTGCCGAACAGTGGGTCAATCGCAACAAGAACGCCTCGAAAGATGCCGCCAACAAAGCGGCCGTGCGTCACATCCTCGGCCTGGTCGGTGAAGTCTGCCGCCAACGCCTGCATGATGTCAGTGAACAAGCTGATCCGGTCGACCCCGGCACAACCGACCGGAAACTTCACCTTTGGCTACGCGGAATTGACCTGGCGCAGGATGCCGACAAGCATTTGGCGACCAATGTCGCCCCCGCCTTGTTGCTGGACAACTTGGCGGTACAATGGGCCGCGTCTGATTAGCCTCCATTTGCGGAGCGACCGGCAGGCGTTCCGTATCCAATGCATTGGGAACTGCTAACCGCGTGTCAGGGCGGATAGCGGAATACAAAAACCACCTGACGACATACTCAAGACTCGCCGCACCGCGCGGAGGCGTGCGTGCCGATTCTTGTGTGAGGTTGTATATGCCGATCGAACCCCTGCCGATCCTCGAAGAAGAAAAACTGGAACGGGAAAAGGAACTGGCCGAAGCGCAGAAGCCGCCGTCAACCGTGGTCGTGCGCTACGGCGCGATGGGCTACATCGCCGAACTGCGTTACGAACCAGCGGAGCGCCCGGGCTGTGGTGCGAAAGTTGTCGCGCGAACGCCGCGTGGGGTCGAACTGGCCACCGTGCTCACCACGACCTGCCCGAACGGCGGATGTGGCCACAACGTCAGCCGTAAGCAGATGCTCGCTTATTTTGATCGCTCGGGTGGTCGCCAGTACCCCTTCAGCAGCGAGGGGAAAGTGCTTCGCATCGCCACCCCCGAAGACATGCACGACCAGGCGCATCTCGATTCCAACCGATCGAAGTACATCGGTGCCTGCAAGACCCACATCCGCGAACTCGACCTGCCCATGAAACTGGTCGACGTCGAAGCCCTGCTTGGCGGCGACCGTCTGGTGTTCCACTTCATGAGCGAAGGCCGCGTCGACTTCCGCGAACTGGTTCGACGTCTTGCCGCCGACTTTCACACCCGCATTGAAATGCGTCAGGTCGGGGCGCGTGATGAAGCCCGCATCGCGGCCGACTTTGAAAAGTGTGGCCAGCATTGTTGCTGTCGGCAATTCCTCAAGGTGCTGAAACCGGTCTCGATGAAATCGGCAAAAATCCAGAAGGCCACCCTCGACCCCTCCAAGATATCCGGCCGATGCGGTCGCCTGATGTGCTGCCTGCGGTACGAAGATGAAACCTATGACGACTTGCGCAAGCGCCTGCCACCGCGCAACACCCGGCTGATGACCCCCGAAGGACCGGGCGTGGTCATCAACACACAGATTCTCACGCAATTGGTGCAAGTCGAACTCGAAGGAACGCGCACGCGCACCGTGTTCCCGTTAGAAATCATCAACGAATGCCGTGACCAGGAACTGCCACCCCCCGGAGCGGTACAAGAGCAGCGCAACGAACGTGGCCGCGGTCGACGTGACCCAGACAAAGACGAATCGCACAATTCTGAAGACAAGCCCAAACGCGAACGTTCACGTCGCCCCCGCAAGCAGCGCGAAGATCAAAAAGATACTTCGGCCGCCGGAAGCGAATCAGCACCTTCAACAGAAAACAGCGAAGCGCCCACAGCCGAAAACACCGGCAACACCCAAGCCAGTGGGGAACAACCGAAGCGCAAACGCCGCCGTCGTCGACGTCGCCGCAAGAAATCAGATGGTGGTGGTGAGGGTAACCCCAACAAAGGCAATGACGGCAACAGCGGTGGCGGTGCACCACCTTCGTCCGCCGATGGATAATGTGATCAATTACTCTACGGTGTAAACATCACCGCTGTTGAACAGGGCCGCCAGATCACCTTCGCCGCGCTGTTCGACGGCACTGTCGACCTGTTGCGCGACCAGGTCTTCGTAGCAGTCATCTTCCACGCAGTAGAACACGCCCATCGGCTCGGGAAAAGCCGGATGCGTCAGGCGACTGAGCATGAACGCCAGCGATTCATCATGCTCATCATGGAATAACAGATCGTCTTCCGTGACCGTCGTGCCAAGCTGCACCACCTCAGGCTTGCGCTCGTTCACGCGGATACCCTTGTCGCGATCTTTCCCAAACACCAACGGCTTGCCGTGCTCAAGGTGAACGATGTGATCTGCGTTTGTTTTCTTATCCGAGGCATATGCAAACGCGCCATGATTGAACACGTTGCAATCCTGATAGATTTCCACGAACGAGCCGCCGCGATGCTCAGCAGCGCGTTGCAGGATATCGCCAAGGTTGCGATCCACATCCACCGCGCGGGCCACGAAACTGGCCTCGGCTGAAAGCGCGAAACTCAGCGGCGAAATTGGAAGGTCGAGCGAACCAAGCGGGCTGCTCTTGGTCTTCTTGCCCTCTTCACTGGTGGGCGAGTACTGCCCCTTGGTCAACCCGTAGATGCGGTTGTTGAACAGCATGATGTTCAGGTTCACATTACGACGCAGCGCATGCAGCAGATGGTTACCGCCGATGGACAGTCCGTCGCCATCACCGGTCACCACCCACACATCCAGATCGGGGTTGGCGATCTTCAAACCCGTGGCGATGGCCGGAGCGCGACCATGGATGCTGTGCAAGCCATACGTTTCCACGTAGTAAGGAAAGCGCGAGGAACAACCAATGCCGGCGATGAAAACCGTCTTTTCGCGGCGGGCGCCCATCTTGGCCAGCACCTTCTTGACCTGGTTCAGAATTGCATAGTCACCGCAACCGGGGCACCATCGCACATCCTGGTCGGAAGCGAAATCCTTGGCGGTGAGAACAGTCAGCGGCATGTCGGTGGTCGGCATGGTAATTACTTCGTCGAAACGGGATCAAAGTCCACGGTTACCTGATGTTGATAGGGCAGCAGCGCCTCGCGCTCGCCCCACTTGCCGTCGAGCATCAGCTCGGCCGCTTGCACGATTTCATCCACGCGGAACGGTTGGCCCTGCGTTTTGTTGAAGCCCCGCACATCCACCAGGTACTTCGCCCGCAATAGCCAACGCAACTGCCCCACGTTCAGTTCACAACAAACTACGTTTTTGAACTTGCCCATCACTTCGGGCAAATCCTTCGGCATCGGATTCAACCAACGCAAGTGAAGGGATGACACCTTTTTGCCTGCAGATCGCAACTGATCGGTCGCCGTGGTGATCGCACCGTGCGTACCACCCCAACCGACCAACAGCAGGTCGCCTGAATCATCGCCGTACACCTTCGACGGCGGCAATTCATCAGCGATGCCATCCACCTTGGCCTGCCTGACCGCAATCATGCGCTGGTGATTCTCCGGCACGTAGCAGACATGACCGGTGCCGTCGGCCTTCTCCAAACCACCCAAACGGTGCTGCAGGCCTGGCGTACCGGGGGTGGCCCAGGGACGGGCGAGTTTCTCATCGCGTGTGTAAGGCAGGAACGGTTCGCCATCCGCATCTTCAGCGCGTGGTTCAGGATGCGCGATGACGATCGGTTCCAGTGAATCGGGATCAGGAATTCTCCAAGGCTCCGCCCCGTTAGCGACATAACCATCCGAAAGCAGCACCACCGGCAACATGCGCTGCATCGCGATGCGCGCCGCCTCGATGGCCACTTCAAAACAATCCGCCGGTCCCGATGCGGCCAGCACCGCCACCGGACTTTCACCGTTCCGTCCAAACATCGCCTGGAACAAGTCCGCCTGCTCAGTCTTCGTAGGCAAACCAGTCGAAGGCCCGCCGCGTTGCACGTTTACCACGACCAAGGGCAATTCGGTCATCACGGCAAGGCCGAGCGCTTCGCTCTTTAGCGCAAGTCCTGGGCCGGAGGTACCGGTGACCGCAAGTTGCCCGGCGAAGGATGCTCCTACCGTCGCGCAAATCGCGGCGATTTCATCTTCCGCTTGAAAGGTTTTCACGCCGAAATGCTTTGACGCCGCAAGGTGGTGCAGAATATCACTGGCCGGCGTGATCGGATACGAACAGTAGACCAATTGCTTGTTCGCTAGTTTTGATGCCGCGATGAAACCGGTGGCTGCCGCTTCGTTGCCCGTGATCCGACGATATTGCCCTGCTTCAATCGGCGCGCGGGAAACGCGGTAATTCACGGTGAACATCTCGGCCGTTTCACCAAACGCATGTCCAGCCTTGAGCACCTTGATGTTTGCTTCTGCGACTTCCGGTCGATTCTTCTTCTTGGCAAAGAAGTTGTCCAAAAAGTTGATGGTGGTATCCAACGGACGGTCATACAGCCAGTAGACCAAGCCAAGGGCGTACATGTTCTTGCAACGGCCGATGTCCTTGGCGCTCAAGCCACTGTCTTCCAGGGCATCGCCGGTCAACCGGGTGATGGGCACGCGATGTAGTTTGTACTGCTGGGTGAGTTGCTCATCGTCGAGCGGGTTGTACCCTTCGGCGTAGCCGGCTTTGCGGAGGTTGACTTTGTTGAACTCATCTTCGTTAACGACGATGATTCCGCCAGCGTCCACATCATCTACGTTCGCCTTGAGTGCCGCGGGGTTCATCGCGATCAAAGCGTCCACGCGGTCACCGGGGGTGTGGATGTCGGTATCGGCGAAGTTGATCTGGAAGCCCGACACGCCCGCCAC
>JANQFT010000598.1 GCA_028277685.1 Phycisphaeraceae bacterium | reverse complement strand
GCGTGTCATCGATGAACACGCCATTTTCAGTTTCGGTGATGTGCACCGGCTGACCGTCCGCTTGAGTCAGCGTAACGCCCACGGGCGCATCCGTGAATTGTTCGTGATCGATCTGCCACTGATGGATGAGGTCGCCCGTTGCGATATCGCGCAGCGTCCCACCGCAGTAGAGCAACTTCTTCCTTGGGCCTGCACCGAAGATCATCAGCCGGCTGATGTGGGTGTAATCAGACATCCAAACTCACCTGTTCCTGAACACACGTGGGGAAAACGCATACAGCGTAACCTGCATTCAAGTGGTCAGGGAGGTAACCAAGTGCATCAGGAAGGTTTGCCGCAAATGCGCGCTGTCTGGAAATTTATGCCCTACGCCGACGAACACACCACGCGCTGGCAGCCAGCATCAACACCGCTGAAGTCGGCTCCGGGGTGTGAATGATATTGGACAACCCGGGGCTGAGTTGCGCACCGCTACCTTCAAAGCGAAGGTTGTGATCGAATGAACCGACGGTGTACTGCTTGTGATTGGTTGTGGCGGGTTGATCGCGGTGAATCGCTTCACCTGCTTGAAGCAGTAGCGGCGTTTCACCGGTCTGTGAATCGATGGGCCAACCGTCCACACTGTAGGCCAGCACATCCAACACGCCGGTCCACTGATCAATCGGCGGTGCCTGACTCCGCCAATCTGCGTAATGGTCGAGCAGCACCAGTCGTCGCGAGGCACCAAATGGACCAGTGAGAAGAAGATCTTTCGACTGTTGCACCGCCGTCGCACTACCCGGAAGCGGCACCGGCCACGTGCCATCGTGAATGATGAATATTTTGGCTGAGGTCTCAGGTAGTGTGATGGTGCGAAGGACCAGGCGCGGCGATGTGGTGCGGCCATCCAGAATCGCCAACTGCAGCGGACCAGTGTGGCCGTGTGCGTTGATTTCAACGTATTGGGGTAACCCGTATGCCGAGTCGGTCACCACCTCACTGATGTAAGCTCCGGCGGCCGGAAACGCATGCATCAACATCACGGCGGCTAAGGCCAAACCGACACAACACCCCAAAGGTTTACAGCGTCGCCTGCGTGTCATGGGTACCTCACTCTCCGCACGCAGGTTAACAAAGTGACAAACAGTTGTCACCGGTTAAGTGGTGAAAAGAAACGGTTATTTTGCCAGAGGTCAGAGAAATGATTGTTGCGGCGTCTGCGCCGCTGAATACTGCCGTTTTATCGGTCTCACTCTCCAGATGGTTTGTCCTCAACAGGTGTATCGCGTTTGGGTTTGCGGTCGCGGTCATGTCGATCGCGCCATTTTCGACGCTGATCGTGTTCACCATCACGGTCCTTCATACGGTCCCGGCCGTGAGGCTTGCGAGGTTCGGGCGACTTGCCCTGGAAGAGGCGTTCAACGTACTGGTCGATCAATTGATCACGATTGGCAGCCCGCTCGTTCAGCTTGCTGCGCATCTGCTTCACCTTTTCTTCCAGCCGCTTCAGGTCGCGCTCCATACGTTCCTGTCGCTTATCGAAATGAGCCGCCAGGTGCTGGCGTGCCTTGGTTTTCAGCTCGGTGATCTTCTCGGTATCACCGGTGCGCATGGCCTGCTTGTATTCTTTGACCATCTGCATGGCGGCCACGCGATCCTTGGCTTTGGCCACTTCGCGGTCGTAGGCCTGCGGATCATTCTCTTTCAGCGAGGCCAGGTGTCGAAGCTTCGGCGCCAGACGCGACAGGGCCTGGCGATACATGTCCGGGTCTTTCTGTTTCAGGTGCTCCAGGCGCGGCGCGGCCTGGGGCATGACATCTTTCACAATGGGAAGCAGTTGTTGAATTTCTTCGTCGGTCAGCGGTGCGGAAGAATGTTCTTTGCGATAACGGTCGCGCTCGCCGCGTTTGGCCCGCCACTTCTCGAGCATGGGGCGATGCGGTCGCTGTTCATCGTCCGATGCGGAAGTACCGCGGTCGGCGTTCTCCGCGATGGCCGTCGCGCCCGGCACGGCAAGCATCGCAAACAAGAGCAAGATGAGGGTCAGGTGTTTCATGGTCGATCCTCTTGCCTTCTACCCCTCTCCCCCGAGTGGGGGAGAGGCTGGGTGAGGGGGTTGAATCCTGAAGGCTCTCAAACGTTCAACCCTCACCCTGACCCTCTCCCTTCAAGGGAGAGGGGATGGATGCTAGAACTGCTGCAACTGTTGCTCCAACTGATGCAATTCACCTTGCAGGCTGTCGCTCAGGCCGTCCCACGGGCTATCGCCCAGGGCCACGGCCAGCGATTCAATTTCCGATTCCAGTGATGACAGATCATCGGTGAAAACCGCCACTTCCGCAGTTTCATCCAATGCCGCCACGAGCGTTTCCACCGCGAGTTCCGTTTCGGTCGTATCCACCGCTACCGCGCCACCGTTGGCCGGTGATTCAGGTTCCTGGCTACTCAACCACACGCCCATGGTCACCCCAAGCACGATCGCCGCCGCGGCGGCCAAACCAACGTACCGCATCACATGAATGCGTGCGATCACCGGTTCGGCTTGCGCTGCCAACTTCGGTGCGGTCGCATCAAAGATACGATCGGCTAAGCCTTCCGGGGTTTCAGGTGGGCGCGCGGGCATTGCCTGCTGCAGTTTCGCATCGAGCGCTTGCAGGTCGGCTTCCTGTTCGAATGGTTCACGCTGGGTGTTCATGGTTCTGGTTCACGAGCCGATGCATCCAAGCATGGTCGTGCCTTTTGGTTTTCGCATCATCATGCGGCTACTTCATCCTCAAGCATGGTTCGTAGTTTCTTCAGTGCCCTGTGCCCCCGGGCGAGCACCGTGCCGAGCGGCTGACCCAGCGCCTCGGCGATTTCCTTATAGCCCAGTTCCCCGGTGTATCGCAGATGCAGAATCTCACGGTCGGCTTCGGGCAACTGGGCAATCGCGGCGTGTAACTGATCAGCCTGTTCCTTCGCGTCGAGCTGCCGGTCTGGCTGATCCGATTCATCCTGCCAACCGACTGCTTCAGGCGGGGTCGAGGCGAAATCGGTCGGCACCGCCTGTCGCTTCCTTCGACGCATCTCGTCCCGCAAACGATTCGTGGCAATTCGAAACAGCCACGATTCGAAGCGGCCCTGCTCCTGGTAGTCGCCCAGCTTGTTCACCACCTTCACGAACGTGGCCTGGGCGATTTCCTCCGCCAATTCCCGATCCCCACACTGCCGGTAAATGACCCCGTACACCCGACCCGAGTAAGCCTCAATGAGCAACCGCCAGGCGTCCTGATCGCCTTCCGCTGCTGCCCGGAGTGTCGGCTCGATCGAGTAATCCATCCGGCTCCATCAATCAAACGTCCAACTCACCCCATTATTGCCTGGAACCCACATCTTCCCTTGCCGGGGGTTCCGGGGGTTTCATCGGTTGGTTTGGCCGATAAAGATTAGCCGGTGAGGTCCGGAAGGGGATTCTCAGCCGGAAAAATCGGTGTGTTTGGGATCATTTTTCAGGCAAGCGGGCATTTCATCGTGCGAAAGGAGGGCTTCGCAGGCGATTTCATAGCGTCGGATCGCCTCGGCCTGACGCACATACCCCGAACATGGGGCGGATTGATCCAGTTCGTGGCAAGTGTGGCATGCATGGCATTTATCGGGGGTGCGTAATCGACGGAACCACAGCACAATGATTCCCGCAGCGGCGCTGAAGATCAGCGCGGTCCCTCCATCGCCCCGCAGCCAAAGCATCAACCAACCACCAGCCAACACGCCAGCCATCGCCCGCACCACATCCTGCACGCCACGCCGTAAATGGCGGTACCACGGAGGATACGAGGTCATCGCCCCCACCGCCATCAACCCCACCATCCCCACATGCAACCCATCAAGTGACACCGGTATCATCAACAGACAAACAAGCGTGATCAACGCTGTTGCGTACAGACAGGCACAACTGCGACACAAGTGGAATGTGCCAACATGGAATACATGCCGATCGTGCGCAGCACACAGCGGACCATGCGCAAACTGAAACCACCAGGTATGTTGCCACCACAACCACCTTGTACGTAAGTGATTGGCCAGGCGTTTCATTTACAGATTGCGCTTGTCCAGGCCGTCGGCGATCTCGGCCATGATGTTGCCCAATGCGCCAGTGGGCACGTAGTTGACAATGGGTTTGATCACCACCGCCGTGCCATGCACCACCACGGTGTTGTTTCCGCCGCCCTTGCCAATGGGGGTGAGTTCGAATTCGACATTAATCACGGCATTGGCGCCTTGCCGGACGGCCATCTGCAACATGCGGTCAAGCGCGCGTTGACGTGATTCATCACCCAACTGCGTGTAAGACTGAAGTTCACCGCCGGATACCATCTTGCAGCCCATCGCGCAGTCCTGGCCCATGTCTTTCGCGCGCACACTGATGCCCCAGCACATGCCTTTGTATTCCACGATTTCGTAACCGTCGAAGCCGTCGGCACTGGTCATCAGCACACGACCGTCGGTAATCTCGGGTCGAGTGCCTGAAAGTAATGCCGCGCGATCGATCGCCATATTACATCTCCTGCTGGAGTGGAGCGCCGCACATGTTGCAGTGAGCGGCATCCAGGTATTCCGTGCGAATCCTCTCGCCACAACTGGGGCAGCGATATCGCTTGCGCGAACTGACGGCAAACAAGTACGTCACCACGCTCAACAGAACAACCACCACACCAATTCCACCATAAACAATAACGATGCCCCACGGCATGACTGTGCCCTCTTGGCTTGATCTGACTCAGATGAGTATACCACCCAGCCTCCTCGCATGAACGCGCAACGACCCGCGCCCATCCCCACGAATGCACATCGGAAGAATGCCAGCCGAAACGACGAGCGGCTCTTGATCACATCCTGGCTCGTGCAGACAAAACAGACGATACCTGCTCTGTCGCGGCAAAACCAACTGAACCTGCCCGCCCCGCGACCCGATAGAAATCATACGTGTTACCCGGGTTTTTCGGGGACATTTAAGAAGGATGGCCCACATGTTGACCAAAGACGCAGCGGTCTTTATTCAGTTTCACCACGAACAGGAACAACGAATCCTGCACCGCGGCGGCGTGGTTTCGGTCGGCACCACCCTCGAAGCCGTCTACGAAGAAGACCTTGATCTGACGATCGATCAGGAAGTCTTCGTCTACTACGAAGAACGGAACAAGTTCTTTCGCCACCTCGCCAAGGTGGTCGAAGGCCCCAAAATTGAAGAAGCCACTTCAAGCGTGCACGTGACGCTGCTTGGCGAACCCATTCCCGCTGAGAGCCGCGAGTGCTACCGCGCATCCACCGTGATGGGCGAGATCACCATGCAGATCGACGAAGAAACCAACTGCAAGCTGCTCGATGTCAGCGCAACCGGTTTCGCCGTGATCGCCCAAACCGAGTTGCCCACCGGTGCGGCGGTCAGCGCGAAGGTTGAATTCGACGGCTCGTTCTTCGAAGGCGAGGCCATCGTGCAAAGCACCACCGAAGTACGCGAAGGCTATCGCTACGGCCTGCACTGTCACGCCGACAACAAAACCGACGGCAACCTGCAACGCGGGCTTCAGTTGATCAACATGGATGTCCAACGTCAGCAGCTTCGGCGACTGGCCGGCAAAGCCTGAGCACCCCACAACCGCGATCGGAACCAAAGCCCACACCATGCAGGTGTGGGCTTGTTGTTTGTACATCCCATTTCTGATCGGCTACCGCTGAGCAGTTTTTCTGGTGATGGGCACCTATGCTTGAAAGTCCGGATTTCCGCCCAGAAGGAACTTGCCATGAACGTTTTGATCGTCCACGCTCATCATGAACCACACAGTTTTTGTTCGGCTCTGTCAGCGCGGGCAGCGGACGCTTTGCATCACGCGGGGCACCAGGTTGTTGTTTCTGATCTGCACGCGATGGCGTTTGATCCGGTTTCGGATCGTCGCAATTTCACCACCACCAAAAATGCAGCCTACCTGAAGCAGCAGCAGGAAGAGATGCACGCCAGCGAAGTGGCAGGCTTTGCGCCCGATGTGGAAGCCGAGATTGCAAAGCTCGAAGCCTGCGATGCCGTGATCTTTAGTTTTCCGCTGTGGTGGTTTGGCATGCCAGCCATCCTCAAAGGCTGGTGCGACCGCGTGTTGGCCATGGGTCGCGTGTACGGCGGACCCAAGCTGTATGAAGGCGGCCTCGGCGGTGCCACCAAGCGCGGCCTGATCATCATGACCACCGGCGGCGGCCCAAGTATGTACGACGGCTGGGGATTGAACCCGTCCATCGACCGCGTTGTTGAACCGGTGCAACACGGCATCTTCTGGTTCAACGGGTTCATGCCGCTCGAACCGTTCATCTGCTGGTCGCCGGCGCGCATGAGTGATGAGGAACGCGGGGCGGAACTTGAACGCGTTGCGTCCAAGGCTGCAGACCTGTTCAACGAACCGGCCTTGAACCTGCCGCCCATAGCAGACTTTCCCAACTGGCAGCACGATGTCAAGCAACGGTTCATGGTTACGGTGCGCCTTGCCCGAAAACCGGACGAACAGTTTCACGCCTTCGTGACTGATGAACGCGCAATGCTGCGCGAATGGAAACGCAAGGGGTTGTTGCTTGACTTCACTGCCGCATCGTCAGACGATCCCGACTGGCGAGCCTTCCTGATCATGCGCACTGCTGATCGCGATGAGGTCACCCATCACCTGCAGCAGTTACCGCTTGTGTCGTATCTTGAATTCGACATCACGCAGATCGCACCCACCGCGGTGTAGCAGGTAGATCAGACAAGGTTGTCGAACAGGCGCTTTGCACGATGGCGCGAGTAATGGGTCCGTTTGAATTCTACGAGCCGCGCCCGTCGGGTTTCCAGTCACTTGCAGTTTGGCATTCATCTGTGATCGACACTCAAGCGTCTGCCGTGCCCGGTCGATGATGGGGGGGAAGGCGTGTGGTGTAACAAGCTAGAGCATGTATGGTGTGATCCACTTTCCGGGGGTTTACCATGAAGCTAACGTTGCGCACGAAGATTGCCGCTATCGCATTGAGCGGGTCGGTCATCCTGGTGATCGCGCTATGTGTGGCGAATTACTATCAGACCTCATCGCAGGTTCAGGATCTTTATGTCGAAAAAGCGCGGGCGGTGATTCTCGCCGCGGAATCCAGCCGCGAAGAGATGGCCAAGAAGTGGGATCAGGGCCTGTTCTCCGCCGAGATGTTGTCCGATTGGGCGAAGCAGGGTGAGATCGATCGTGTCCTGGCGGCCGTCCCCGTGGTGACCGCGTGGCAGACCTCCATGGCCAAGGCAAAAGAAGGTGGCTACACGTTTCGTGTGCCTAAGTTCTACCCGCGCAACCCCGTCAACGAACCTGATGTGGTGGAAGCGCGCGTCCTGAACCTTTTCAAACAGAGCGATAACCTCAAAGAGCATTACGAAATTGATCCGGAAATGAACGCTATTCGCTACTTCCGGCCCATTCGGTTAACAGCCGAATGCATGCTTTGCCATGGTGACCCGGCGACCAGTCAGAAATTGTGGGGCAACAGTGAAGGCCTCGACCCGACCGGCGCCCGCATGGAAAACTGGAAGGTCGGCGAGGTGCACGGCGCGTTTGAAGTGATCCAATCCCTTGATGAAGCCCAGGCTCGTATTGCTTCGTCGCTCTGGTCGAATGTGGCATTCTCAGGTGGTCTGCTGGTCATGTGCGGCCTGGCGCTGATCGTGGCGGTACAGTACATGGTGGTCAAACCAACCCGGGCGATCATCAGGCGTCTGGCCAATGGGGCGGATCAGGTGAACAGTGCCAGTTCGCAGGTATCCGATTCCAGTCAGTCGTTGGCCGAAGGCGCGAGCGTACAGGCGTCGAACCTCGAAGAAACCCGTGCTTCGCTCGACGAAGTGTCCAGCCGCGCCGAACAGAATGCGAAAGGTGCGCAGGGAGCGCAGAAGATGTCGCAGAACGCGGCAGAGGCATCACAAACTGGCACCCAGGCCATGGCTCGGCTGAATAAAGCCATCACCGGCATCAAACAATCGAGCGATCAGACCAGCGAAATCCTCAAAACCATCAACGAAATCGCTTTCCAGACAAACCTGCTGGCGCTGAATGCCGCCGTGGAAGCAGCCCGCGCCGGTGAAGCGGGCAAAGGGTTTGCCGTGGTGGCTGAAGAAGTTCGCTCACTGGCCCAGCGCAGCGCCGACGCATCACGCCGCACGGCGGAACTGGTCGAAAAGGCCCGTGGGAACGCCGATCAGGGTGTGACCGTCACCGATGACCTGGCCGACGCCCTGCAACGCATTGACGAATCGGTCAGTGCCGTGACCAATCTCATCAACGAAGTAACCGACTCGAGCGATCAGCAGGCGGCGAATGTGGGGCAGATTACCACAGCCATGACTGAGGTGGATCAGGTGATCCAGGCCAACGCCGCTCATGCCGAACAGGCCGCCGCCGCCAGTGAGCAGTTGAGCGCTCAGGCAACAGAACTGGATACCATGGTGCACGACCTGAACGATCTGGTCGGTCACAGTGACAATAGCTGAACTTTCACGGTTCGCCATGAACCCAGGCCACCTGTCAAAGTGAAAGCCCACGGATGGACATCCGTGGGCTTTGTTCATTGATTCCAACTTGTTTTGTGTCGCTCAGTGTGCCCGCAGCAGTTCAACGGTGGGTAGCGGACCAACGATCGGACTGGCGTATTTCACGAAGTCATCGCTGATGTCGCACCCGTCCACGATCCATTCCTGTGGCAGGTGGCGGGTCTTCGCGGCGACATCGCTCAACTCGATCCGCTTGTATTCCACGGTGTAAGGATCATCGCTGGTGCGGACGATGGCGATCGAGCCATCGACATCACCACTGAGCGAACACTCGGCTGCCTTGCGACCGGCGGCGCGGGCCTCCACCTGGTCGGTCTTGCTTACGCAGCCGGGGAAGCAGCGTTGCAGGTAACCGAACGTATCGGCACGCACACGCAGTTTGCCGTGCTTGTCCGCCAGTTTGGTCTTCACCAGATTCGCCAG
>JANQFT010000252.1 GCA_028277685.1 Phycisphaeraceae bacterium | reverse complement strand
CCCTTGGTGGAATAGCTGAGGAACAACTGACCAAGTTCCGATTCCTTGTCGAGGTTGCGGAACACATCGCCGCTCGCGCAGTGGAAGTAGCCGGGCAGGTGACCGAGGGTTTCGCCCTGCGTGCCTTTACCGGAACCGGGCGGGCCGAACATCAACAGACTGCGAAAGCGTTGGGCCATGGCGAGGATCGCTCCATGCAAGGGGTAAATTGGATGAAAGGGTGATGATAACGCCCACAGAAGGTGGCGGCAATCGGGGGCCAAGTCAGCGCGACTGGAAGCGTTCGATGTCGTCCAGTGGATTCACAGGCGCGCGGTATTGATCGTGTCCTTTCGCGAGGATGATCAGCAATCGCTCGTGCCCGCCTGGCATTTTCACCACGCCCTGGGCGGAGTTGTAACCCGGTGATCGCGCCAGCACGCCCAGTTGGTATTCCAGTGTGCCGGCTCCGAACACATCAATCGGCATTTTGAACGCACCGTCGGGTTGGGTCACACTTTGACCGAGTGATTTGCTGCCGAGACTTTGCGGGTCGAGGCGGAAGTCGAGGGTCACGCCGCTCATGCCCTGCAGGTCCAGACGCGGGTCATCGTCACTCACAAGGGTGACCATGGATTCATTGCCGCTGATCACGGTGCCGCGCAGGGCGTAGCTTTCGCAGCCAGCCATGGCGACGAGTGAGAGGGCGATCAGCGATGAGCAAAGTGAACGCATCACGGTTTGGCCAGTTCTTCCACCTTGGGCAGGTCTTTCAGGTTGGCCAGGCCGAACACTTCAAGGAAGCGTTTGGTCGTGCCATACAACATGGGGCGGCCGATTTCCTCTGCCCGGCCCACAATCTTCACCAGGTGCTTGTCCATCAATGAACGCACCACCTCACCGCACGACACGCCGCGCACTGCTTCGACCTGTGCCCGAAGGATCGGCTGCTTGTAGGCGATGATGGCAAGCGTTTCCATCGCCGCGGGCGACAGGCGGGTATCCACCTTCGCTTTGTGCAGTGAGGCCAGTTGTTCCTTGAACGCCGGCTGGGTGAGAATCTGGTAGCCGCCGGCCAACTGCTCCACGCGAAAGCTGCGGCCGTGCTCTTCGTAGAACGCATTCAACCCGGCGATGGCTTCGTTCACCGGCTTGCTCGATTCCAATGACAGCACTTCGGCAATGCGTGCGGTGGTGATCGGGCGATCCACCGTCATCAGCACCGCTTCCACGCTGAGCTGCAACTCAGCCGGGTCGACTGTCGTTTCGGTGTTGGCTTGCTCACTGCTCATGCGGGCATTGTACCGATGCGTTGACGTGACCGCGAACAACCGTTGACGCACTCGCCGGCCGGGTTTACCTTCCGGGCGTGGGCGTGCATGTAGCCATCGTGACTTCACCGTATGACCAGTTGATCCTGACGGGTCGCAAGGTTATCGAGGCACGGCTCACACGCACCGATCGTCCGCCCTTTGGCTGTGTGTGCCCCGGCGATCGGATTCACTTCAAGCGCTCCAGCGGCCCGTTCTTCGCCGAAGCTGTGGCCGCACGGGTGTTAATGGTGGACGCCCTCACCCCGAAGCTCATTTCGCAATTGCGCCAGCAATACGATCAGTGGATCTGCGGCGACCCCACCTACTGGCAGAATAAACGCCATGCGCAATTCGCCACGTTGATCTGGCTGCGTGATGTGGTGCCCTCGACGTTTCGACCCAACTACACCACGCAGAACATGCGGGCCTGGTACGTGTTGGAGGATGTGGCGGATGAACCAGCAAGTGATCGCACTTTTGTGGTGACGCTGACCAGCGGATGCCTGCGACAGAACTATGTGCGACCCGGTGAAGCGGTGCGGCATTTCCCCAAAGTCGGTACGTTCAACCTGCATCTGGCGGACGGCCCGAATGTGAAGACCGACATCGTTCGTGGCATGTTTCGCTGGCGAGGCTGGAGGGCGTGGTTCAAACAATATGAACTTTGTGTGGGGGATCGATTACAATTCACCCAACGAACCCGCACAAGTTTTGATGTGCAGCCGATACGAAGCCCACGCCCATGACCACGCCCGTTGACCCGAACACACTTTGCCTTGATGATTTGTTTACACATTTAGTTGATGCCGACTGGCTGGCCGCGCTGATCAACCAGGCGCATCGTGAAGACATGGGCATCAGCGGAGATGTGACTTCCGACATGACCATCAGCGCGACCACCAGGGGCGCTGCCGCCATGCGCACCCGCGCGGATGGTCGTTTGGCGGGGGCGATTCTGCTCGACCGGATCGCGCGCCGGTACGACCCGGAATTGCGTGTCGACCTGCACTGCTGCGATGGTGAACTGCTCGGTTCAGGGGATACGGTGGCCACGATCACCGGGCCGTTGCGCAGTTTGCTGGCTGCGGAGCGGGTGATGCTGAACATGGTGTGTCATCTTTCGGGCATCGCCACGTTGACCACGCAGTATGTGAATGCGGTGGCCGGCACGCACGCGGCGATCATGGATACACGCAAAACGATTCCGGGCTATCGCGGTCTGGCGAAGTATGCCGTGCGTTGTGGGCGTGGGGTATGTCACCGCATCGGTTTGTATGATGCGGTGCTGATGAAAGACAATCACATCGCGCATGTGCATGAGGAGGATTTGTCCACCCGCATCAATGCTGCCGCATCAGAAGCGCGAAGACGCGAACCGAAGCCGACGTTTATCGAAGTGGAGGTTGACAGCCTGAAGCAGTTGCAGGAAGTGCTCAAGTGCGATGTGGACGTGGTGTTGCTGGATAATATGCTGCCGGGTGAGTTGCGTGAGGCGGTGGCCATGCGCGATGCTGCCGGTCACCGGGCAAAGATGGAGGCCAGCGGCAGCGTGTCGCTCAATACCGTGCGCGCCATCGCAGAAAGCGGCGTCGATCGCATCTCCGTCGGCGCCCTCACCCACTCCGCCCCTGCGCTCGACTTCGGCCTTGATATGACGGATTAACCATGTATACCCCCGATCAGCAGACGTACATCCTGCAGTGTGCACGCGAGGCCGTGGGGGCTGCCCTGAGTGCACGGCGCATGCCGCGCCCGGTCGACTGCCCCGCCTACATGCACGAATTGCGAGGCTGCTTTGTCACCTTGCACCATGGCGAGCAGTTGCGTGGTTGTATTGGAACGTTTGAAGCAGGAACACCATTGATCGACTGCATCATCGAAATGGGCGCCGCCGCCACGCGCGATCCACGTTTTGTCACGCAGCCGGTGACGTTGGCTGAACTTCCGAGCCTGACCATTGAGGTATCGGTGCTTACCCCGCGCCAGCGCATGGACAATCCACTCGACATGCGCATCGGCACGGATGGTATTTATATCGTGGATGAATCGAGCGGCGGGGCGCGTTCAGGTTGCTTCCTGCCGCAGGTGGCACCAGAGCAGGGATGGGATGCAGCTGAAACACTGAGTTACTGTTGTTCGCATAAGATGGGTTTATCCTCCGACGCCTGGCAGCATGATGCGAACCTGGCGTTCTTCAGGTTTCAGGCGATCGTCCTCAGCGAGAAAGATCAGGCGTAACGCATGGATGCTCCCGCAGCCTTTCACGATGCATGTTCAACCCTTGGACTTCAATTATCACCGGATGAGATAGCGCAGCTTGGGGCGTATCTTGAATTCCTGCTGGAAACGAACAAGCAATTTAACCTGACCGCCATTCGCGAACCGGACCAGGCGTGGATGCGGCATGTGCTGGACAGCCTGTCATTGCTGCCGCATCTGGGTGAGGTTGAATCGGTTGTGGATGTCGGCAGTGGAGGTGGCCTTCCGGGGGTGCCGTTGGCGATCGTGCAGCCGGAGCGTTGTTTCACGTTGCTGGAGGCGACCGGCAAGAAGGCAAAGTTCCTGCAGGGCGTGGCGACATTACTTGGCAGCACCAACATACAAGTCATCAACGATCGCGCCGAAACGGTCGGACAGAACAAACAGCACCGCCAGCGCTACGATCTCGCCGTGGCGCGAGCGGTTGGACCGATGCGTGTGCTGCTGGAATTGACGTTACCGCTGGTGAAGGTGGGTGGTCGTGTGCTGGCGATGAAGGGCAAGCAGGTGGAGGCGGAATTGCGCGATGCTGGCGACGCATTGATGGCCCTGGGCGCAGGCCAGATCGAACTGTACGAAGGTTTGCCCGGCCTGGCGGACGACGCGGTGATTGTCGAGATCACCAAACAGGAAAACACCCCACGTGAATATCCCCGCCGCCCGGGGGAGCCGAAAACCAACCCGCTGTGATTGTTTTCCCGCAGAGAACGCAGAGATGACTTCGGATGATGTTCCTCAGTGCTTTGTTATTTTGAATTCTTCTGCGCTTTCTGTGTCCTCTGCGGTGAGTTTTTTCCCGCTACAATCAAACCATGCCGATTGATGTAACCAACATTCTGGGCCCGGAAGGTCCAATCGCGCGGCGACTGGGCGACCGGTACGAAGCGCGCCAGGAACAACTCGACATGGCGCAGGCGGTCGATTGTGCGCTTGATGATGGCCATAACCTGGTGGTCGAAGCGGGCACGGGCGTGGGCAAATCGTTTGCCTACCTGTTGCCGGCCATACGTCGTATTGTCGATCATAACCAGCGCGTGGTGATTTCCACCCATACCATCAGCCTGCAGGAACAGTTGATGGAAAAGGACATCCCGCTGCTGCGCGCCGTGGTGGATGGCGAGTTCAGCGCAGTGCTGGCCAAGGGACGACAAAATTATGTCTCTGTGCGGCGGCTGGCGCAGGCTTCGGAGAAACAGGACCAACTGTTCGTCGGCGAGCGCGAGTTACGCAGCCTGCATCGCATCGAAGATTGGGCATATGAAACGGAAGATGGCACGCTCAGCACCTTGCCCAAACTGGAAACACACAGCGTGTGGGATCGCGTGCAATCCGACTCCGGCAACTGCATGGGGCGACAGTGCCCGGCCTACGACAAGTGTTTCTACCAGGCAGCGCGACGCCGCATGGAAAACGGCGATCTGTTGATCGTGAATCATGCGCTGTTCTTCGCCGACTTGGCGCTGCGTGCCGATGGCGTGGGTTTTCTCCCGCCGTATGACCATGTGATTCTTGATGAAGCGCACACCGTGGAGGATGTCGCCAGCGATCACTTTGGCCTGTCCGTCACCGATGGCGGCGTGCGGCATCTGCTCGGCACACTGTACAACGACCGCCACATGAAGGGCTTCCTTCCCACCCTGAAGTTGAAGAAGGGCAGTGGACCGGAACTGGTGGATAACGCCATCACGCATGTCACCCGCTGCATCCACACGGCCGAAGCTTTCTTCGACAGTCTGGTCGCCTGGCAACAACAGTATGGCAAACGTAACGGACGTATTTCGCAGCGCATTGATGTGATCAACGATTTGTCCGACTTGCTGAATGACTTGGCGGTCGCCCTGCGCAACCTGATGCCCAAAGCGGCGAAGGAAGCAGACCAGTACGAACTGAATGCCTACGTGCAACGCGCGCAGAGCTACGCGGTCATCATCGACGAATGGCTCGAACAAAAAGTCGATGACGGTGTGTACTGGTTGGAAGTAACCGATCGCGCTCATTACCGTCGCGTAGCTTTGCGGTGTTCGCCCATTGATGTGGCGCCGTTGCTGCAAAAACATCTGTTTCATCGCACCAACACGGACAACGAGCCGGTCGGTGTGGTGTTGACCAGTGCAACGCTATCCACTTCCGGTGTACCTGCGGTGGTGAAGGCGACCGATGAGCAAAAGAACGAGAAGCGTAAGCGCGATCATGCATTCACGCATCTGATTCAACGTGTCGGTTGCGATGATGCGGAAACACTGCAACTCGGTTCGCCGTTCGATTACGCCAACGTGGCCCGGTTATTAGTGGAACCCTTACTTCCGGAACCAACCGATCCTGAATTTTCCGCTGCGATCGGGCCACGCATTGCCGAACACGTGACCGATACCGGCGGCGGGGCATTCGTGCTGTTCACCAGTTACAGTTTGATGGATCAGTTGGCCGACTGGCTTCGCCCGCGCCTCGCGGCAGAGGGTTACACCATGTTCGTGCAAGGTCAGGATGGTTCGCGTACCGCCATCCTGCAGCAGTTCCGCGAAACAGATTCCGCCGTGCTGCTGGGCACCGACAGTTTCTGGCAGGGCGTGGATGTGCCGGGTGAAGCGCTGCGCAACGTGATCATCACCAAACTGCCGTTCGCCGTGCCGGACAGGCCGCTCATCGAAGCCCGCATCGACCGCATCCGCGATAATGGTGGCAGTCCGTTCATGGATTATCAACTGCCCGAGGCGATCATCCGCTTCAAGCAGGGGTTTGGCCGTTTGATCCGCTCGAAAAACGACCGAGGTCAGGTGGTGGTGCTGGATCGCCGGATCGTAACCAAGTCATACGGTCACAAGTTCATCCAAGCCCTGCCGCACATTCCCATCGAGCGCATCACGCCCATGCCTGATCAGGCATGAAAGCCGCTTGAGCATCGTGTATCCTTACCGGTTCACCCCCGTTTGGAGACTGCACGAAGATGCTCAATAAAGTGTTCAAAGCGTACGATATCCGCGGTGTATACCCTGATCCGCTCAACGAAGAAATCGCCCTGAAAGTCGGCTGTGCGACGGGCCAATACCTGCGTGGCCAACTCAGCGGACGCGATGCCAGCGACCCCATGCTCAACCACGTTGTGGTCGGTCGCGACATGCGCACCCACAGCCCGAAGATGGCCAAAGCGCTCATCGAAGGCTTGCGCTGTGCCGGTGTGAATGTCATCGACGTGGGCATGGTGGATACGTCGTTCATTTACTTCGCGGTGAACTACCTGGGCTGCTGCGGTGGCATCCAGACCACCGCCAGCCACAATCCCCCCAACTACAACGGTTTCAAGATCAGCGGCCTGGAAGCGCGGCCCATCGGGGCAGACACCGGTCTGAATGATATCCAACGCCTCGCCGCCCAGGTTGATCCGGAAAAAGTTCAGCCCAGCGGCCGTGTGGAACAACGCGACCTCTGGGATGCGTATCGCGAACACGTGCTGAAGTTCCTCGATCTGAAACGTCCGCTTAAGGTAGCCATCGATGCCTCCAACGGCATGGCCGGCGTGTTCGTGCCCAAGCTGTTTGAAGGGCTGGACAACCTTGAAATCATCCCCATGAATTTTGAAACCAACGGCAAGTTCGTGCACGAACCCAATCCGTTGGTGCCGGAAAACATGAAGATGACGCAGGACGCGGTGCGCGAGCACGGCGCGGACATGGGCGTCTGTTTTGATGGTGATGCCGACCGCTGCATGCTCACCGATGAGCAGGGCAGCATCATCGGTTGCGACCTCATGGGTGCGGTGATGGCCAAACACTTCCTGGCCGACAATCCCGGTTCCGCCATCGTGTACGACCTGCGTTCCAGCAAGGCGCTGGTGGATGCCGTGGAAGCAGCAGGCGGCAAGCCGGAGCGTTCGCGCGTGGGTCACGTGTTCATGAAGAAGGTACTCCGCGATACCGGTGGCGTGTTCGGGGCTGAACTCAGCGGCCACATGTACTACCGCGACAACTACTTCACCGATTCCGGCGCGATCACCTTCGCCGTGATGATGAGTATTGTTTCTGCGCAGGACAAACCGCTCAGCGCACTCATCCAGCCGTATGAATGCTACAGCCAGTCCGGCGAGATGAACTTCAAGGTGGAAGACAAAGACGCGATGATCAAGCAACTCGAGGAGAAGTACGGCGAAGGCGCCGAAGTAGATTTCCTCGACGGTATCACCATCGACTGCATGGCCAGTAAAGGCTGGTGGTTCAACGTGCGAGCATCGAACACTGAACCGCTGCTTCGACTGAACCTGGAAGCAAAGGATGATGCGCAGCTGAAATCAATGCTGGATGAATTGCTTGGTCTTCTTGGCGAGCCGGTGGCTGGGCACTAAACACGACTGGCTTAACTTGTAGGTCGGGGACAGCCCCGACACTAAACTTGCGCGTCGGGGCAGGCTCCGACCTACGGGGGAACGAATCTGCGCTAAGCAATGCGTGTTAGGGTTTAGCCATCCAGCATGGCCAGGCGTGCCAGCGCTTCGCGTTTACCCAGGTCGCGTATGGCGGCCAGCTTGGCTTTCTGGGCGTCGCGCGGCACCGTGCGGCCGGATTCCCAGTTGTAGATGCTCAACATGGAAACGCCCACTAACTTGGCATACGCATCTGCCGACAGCCTAAGCTTCTCTCGGTGCGCTTTCAGCCAGGCTGGGCTGAACCGTATGGTGGTTTCCTGCTTGGGCGTGGCGCCGTCGGCCAAACGACCTTTCTCCTGCTTGCGCAGGAAGGCGATTTCGCGAGACTGGCGGTCCACCTGGCGCTTTAAGTCTGCGATGTCACGCCGGTGGCGGACAGATTGACGTTTGAGGGCGGCGATTTCCGCACGTGCTTCCTTGCGGGCCAGTCGTGCGATTTCCTGTTTCAGAATCGAGGCGAGATTAGGCATGTGGTCGAGTCTCCTTTTGGTCCCACCTAATGACGAAACCATAGGGCGAGTATGATCGCGCTGCAAGTCTGCGGTTCGTGCGGTAGAATTCATCCACACGCGCAGCACTCTTATGAAGTAGCACCATGACGCCAACACAAGTCTTATCGCTCATCGCGGATCGCAAGATCGAATTTGTCGATTGCCGGTTCATGGATTTCCCTGGGCTGTGGCAACACAAGATGTTTGCTGCCTCGGAAATCACACCGGATGCGTTCGAGCATGGCCTGGGATTCGATGGCTCATGCGTGCGCGGTTGGGAAGCCATCAATGAAGGTGACATGCTTCTGGTGCCTGTCGCGGAAACGGCCACCATCGATCCATTCTATGCGCATCCCACCCTGGCGGTCATCTGCGATGTGAAAGACCCGGTGACACAAAAAACCTATTCGCGCGATCCGCGCAGTGTGGCACGTCGGGCAGTTCGCTACATGACTGAGTCCGGCGTGGCTGACCGGGCGATGTTCACCCCGGAACTTGAATTCTTTGTATTTGATCACGCCTCATTCGAGCAGACCACCAACTATGCCGCTTACCACGTGGACTCGGTGGAGGGCCAGTGGAACCGTGGCCTGCAGGATGCGGAAAACATGGGACGCCAGCTTCGCGCACATGAAGGTGTGTTTCCATCTCCGCCAAGCGATACGCTGAGCAACCTGCGCACTGAGATGGCCCGTCATATGCAGCAGATGGGCATCGGTGTGGAAAGCCACCACCACGAAGGGGCGACCGGTGGCCAGTGCGAAATCGATCTGCGTCACCTGGACTTGGTGCACATGGCCGATGTCTGCATGATCTACAAGTATGTGGTGAAGAACGTTGCCGCCCAGCACGACAAGGTCGCCACTTTTATGCCCAAACCGTTGCACGGTGAAAACGGCAGCGGGATGCATACGCATTTTTCGTTATGGAAGAATGACCAGCCGTTGTTTGCGGGCAAACATTATGCGGGTTTGTCAAAGATGGGGCTGCACGCAATAGGCGGCATCCTGAAACATGGGCCGGCGCTGGTCGCATTGACGAATCCCACCACCAACAGCTTTAAACGGTTGGTGCCGGGCTACGAAGCACCGGTGAATTTTGCTTACTCGTCGCGCAATCGATGGACGGCCATACGCATCCCCGTTTATTCACATGACCCCGATACCAAGCGGTTGGAAGTACGCTTCCCCGATCCCAGCGCGAATCCATACCTCGCGTTCGCGGCCATCCTGATGGCGGCACTCGATGGTATCGCCAACGAGATCGATCCAGGTGATCCGGTGGATCAAAACTTGACCGACATCCCCACCGAGACGTTGGACAGCCTGCCGGGAGCGCCACATCATCTGGGCGAAGCGCTCGATGCATTGGAGGTTGATCACGAGTTTCTCCGCGCGGGTGAAGTGTTCAGCGAAGATGTGATTCATTACTGGATCAAATACAAACGAGATAACGAAGTGGATGCCCTGGCCCAACGGCCGCATCCATACGAGTTCTGCATGTATTTCGATGCGTAAGTCGTAGGTCCGGGCCTGCCCGGACGATCGTCTTGATAGCGTGTTCGGGCAGGCCCGGACCTACTGATGCGGTTTGAGGAACAACATGGCGAATCTTCTCGGTCTGGACATCGGCACTTCCGGCACCAAGGCACTGATCTGCAATACGAAGGGGAAAGTGCTTGCTACCGCCACTGCGGAGCATGACATCTCCACGCCCAAACCCAGCTGGAGCGAGCAGGATCCTCAGCAGTGGTGGGATGCGTGCTGCAAAGCCACGAAAGCAGTGTTAAAAAAAGCCAAGGTGAAACCAGCCAGCATCAAAGGCATCGGCCTGAGTGGTCAGATGCATGGCTCGGTGTTTCTTGGTGACGATGGCCCCGAAACCGCCGTACCCTTGCGACCGGCGATTTTGTGGAACGATCAACGCACGGTGAAGGAATGCGCTGAACTGGAAAAAGCGGCAGGCAGTCGACGCAAACTGATCGACATGACCGGTAACCCCGCGCTCACCGGTTTTACCGCCCCGAAGATTCTCTGGTTACGCAACAACGAACCGAGGAACTTCGAGGCGACCCGGCACATTCTGTTGCCCAAGGATTACATTCGCTATCGCATGACCGGCGAGTATGCCACGGAAGTAGGCGATGCATCCGGCACGTCGCTGCTGGACGTGAAGAAACGCAGGTGGAACAAGACGCTGATCAGCAAACTGAAACTTGATATGGCCACGTTGCCACGCTGTTATGAGAGCCATGAAATCTCCGGCTGCCTGACGAAATGGGCGGCGGATAAGCTCGGTTTGAAAGTTGGCACGCCTGTGGCCGGCGGCAGCGGCGACCAGCCAGCCGGCGCGGTGGGTAACGGCATTGTGTCACGCGGGATCGTCAGCGCGACCATGGGAACCAGCGGCGTGGTGTTTGCCCATTCGGATAAACCAGCCTACGATCCCAAGGGGCGCGTACACACCATGTGCAGCGCCGTGGCGGGCAAATGGTGTGTGTTTGGCTGCATGCTGTCGGCAGGGGGATCGTTCCAATGGTTCCGCAATCAACTGGGCCATGCAGAGGTGCGCGCAGCCAAACGCAAGGGATGCGATCCATATGAACTGTTGATCGCAGAAGCGGAGAAGGCGCCAGCCGGGGCGGAGGGTTTGATCTTCCTGCCTTACCTGACGGGGGAGCGCTGTCCGTATGCTGATCCGTTTGCCCGCGGTGGTTGGATTGGCCTGACCGCGCGACACGATCGGCCGATGATGATTCGCAGTCTGCTGGAAGGCGTCACGTGTGGCATGGGGGATGCGGTCGACATCATCGAAGGCATGGGCATCCCGGTTGAGTCGGTCCGACTCAGTGGCGGCGGGGCGCGCAGCAAGTTCTGGCGTCAACTTCAGGCAGACATCTACAACAAGCCTGCGGTGCGGATCAACACCGAAGAAGGCGGTGCGCTGGGCGTGGCCATTCTGGCGGGTGTGGGCACAGGCGTGTGGAAGGATGTGCCCGAGGCATGCAGCGCGATCATCAAGGAATCGGAACGGTTGGAGCCGGATGAAGCATCAGCGAAGTATTACGGCAAACTGCATCGCCGTTACCGCGCGCTCTATCCGAAACTGAAGGACGAGTTCGCCCGTCAGGCCAAGCTATGATGTGACTGCGATGGCCGGCCGACGCGATGCCGGTGGCGTGGAGTAATCACATGGCCAAACCCAACCGCCCTGATCCGATGAATGTGATCAACGAAGCGATCGATACTGTCGGTCGCGGTGCCGATGAGGTGGTGCGGCTGATCGCGCGTCCAGTGCGTATTGCCAACGTGTTGTTGCGCACCACGCGACGCCCCAAGCCCGGCGCTCGCCCTGGTATTGATCACCTGCCCGAAGCGCAGCAGCCCCCCGAGCCGGGCAAGGTTTCCATCCAGTGCATTGACTATGGGCCCGATCGCTGCGAGCATCGACCGGTAGATGACGTGCAGGCTCTGCTGGCAGAGCCAAGACCCGATTGGGCCACCGTGCGCTGGGTCAATGTAGAGGGGTTGAATGCCTTCACCATCAAGAAATTTCAGGACCGTTACGAACTGCATGACCTGGCGGCGGAGGATGTGCTCAACGTGCCGCAACGCCCAAAGTGTGAGATGTATGATGAGCACTTGTTCATCGTGGCCCGCATGATGCGTATCCGGGATGATCGTCCGAATGTCGAACAGGTCAGCCTGTTCATGACGGATGATGGTTCGCTCATCACGTTTCAGGAGCATCCGGGCGATGTGTGGCAGCCGGTACGTGAACGCATCGAGCGAGAAGGCTCCCGCCTGCGCACAAACGGCGCGGATTATCTGCTGTATGCATTGCTCGATGCGATTGTGGATCACTATTTCGTGGTGCTGGAAACGTTTGGCGATCGACTTGAAGCCATTGAAGATCAGTTGCTTGCTTCACCCGAACCGGAGATGGTGGGCGAGTTGCACACGATCAAACGCGAGTTGTTGATCGCCCGGCGAGTCGTGTGGCCCATGCGCGAAGCGCTGGATGCACTGTGCCGCGAGGAACATGACCTGGTCAGTGTGAAGGTACGGCCATTTTTTCGAGGTATCTATGATCATGCGATTCAGGTACTCGACCTGGTGGAAACCTGTCGCGACATGACCAGTGGCTTGAATGATCTTTACATGAGTGCTGTATCCAACCGCATGAACGAAGTGATGAAGGTGCTGACCATCATCGCCACGCTGTTCATTCCCATCACGTTTATTGCCGGGGTGTATGGCATGAATCTGAGGGATATACCTGAAGTGGAATGGGCGTATGCTTATCCACTGTTCTGGGCGACCTGTGCGGTGATCGTGATCGGGCTGCTGATCTTCTTTCGTCGGAAGCGGTGGTTGTGATGCCAGGTGTTGCGATTGATGTTCGCGATGTGACTGTGGTGCGGCAGGGCACGACGATTCTGGATGGCATTCACTGGTCCGTGCCCAAAGGCGGATGCGTGGCCGTATTGGGAGCGAATGGGTCGGGTAAAACCACGTTGATGCGGGTGGTGACGGGTTACGAATGGGTAACCCGGGGTACGGTGGACGTGTTGGGTCGCAGGTTGGGTCGCACGGATGTGCGTGAACTTCGAACGCACATGTCGATCGTGAATCCTGCTGAACGCTTCGGTGTGGATGGTGCGCTGACGACCCTTGATGCGGCGCTGACCGGCTACTTCGGTTCGTTATCCCTTTACGATCAGCCGACCAACACGCAACGCGATCACGCTGAGCACCTGCTGAAAACGGTGGGACTGGGCCATCGCCTGACACATCGCTACCACCTGCTTTCGACCGGAGAGCAGCGACGCTGTCTGCTGGCACGGGCGATGGTACGGATTCCTGAGATTCTGATCCTGGATGAACCGACGGCAGGCCTGGATGTTTACGCACGAGAGCATCTGTTGGCCACCATTGACCAGTTGCATCGCAGTGAGCATCCGCCAACGATCATCATGGTGACACACCACGTGGAGGAAATCAGCCCGACCACGCAACAGGTGGTGTTGTTACGCGGCGGCCGGGTGATGGCGATGGGCAAGCTGGCTGAGGTGGTCACGCCGGAGTTGCTGAGCCAGGCGATGGGGTGCAAAGTATTCGTACAAAAACGTTCCGGCCGCTATTGGCTGGAAGTATTGCCTGAGGCGTGGGTGGAGCTTCTGAAGTAATTGTCCGGTGATGGATGATCGGTCAGTGCCGCAAGATCATGGTCGAACGCGTGAGGATCGCCAGGTTACGGGTGCTTGCGTTGGTGTTGGTGCCGAAGCGAAGC
>JANQFT010000628.1 GCA_028277685.1 Phycisphaeraceae bacterium | reverse complement strand
TGCCCGCATTGGCAATCGATCGATGCACCGGTTCATCATGGGCAGTGACGACGGGCAGGCCTGTGTGCAGCCAACTGTTCAGGTCGTTGCCCAGGTCTTTGTGTGTCAGACCGCCAACAATAAGCCCATCGACCATGCTTCGCCATGATGGGGCAGCGGTGGCGTGGAACTCTTCGTCGGAGACGAAAAAATCCAGCACGACCGAGCACTTGTTCCGGTGAGCTTCTTCAGTAATACCAAGGAGCAGGTCTTGCGTGATGCCGGTGCCGGCGGTACCGATCGGGTGAATCAACAGGCCGATTGCCGCATGCCTGCCTCGTTTGAGCGCTTCGGCAGAACGGTTTTTTTCGTAGCCCATCTCGGCGGCGGCTTGCCGGATCGACTCAGCCAGTTCTGGTCGCACAATCGTGGTGCTCAGGCGGCCGTTGAGAACCTTGGAAACCAGTGACGGGGAAACGTCCAGGCGATCGGCGATGTCTTGCAGGCGAACCATGCGGATAGTTTACCTGATTGCGGGCATTTTGCTTCTTGAGATATTCCCTCACCTTGCACCACTCGCGCACAGCCTGCGGCACCGTGGCTTATTGACATTATCGCTTATGCATAGGCTGGCCGGCACACCTGCGGCCCTGGCGGCCACTTTTTGCCGGAGTTACTTGACTTCGGCCCTGAGTGTTGTAATCTAACCTTTGATTAAACAACTTACGCCTTTATTGAGGAGTGGATCGATGATGTGGAGACGTCACATGAAACTGGCAGCCATGGTGGTGGTGGCCTTGATCGGGTCTGTCGCGTCGGCAGATGTCCTTTTACTGGACTATCAGATGAGCCAGGCAGGACCGCAGGTTGAACACGCCTCTGTGGAGGGTGGTGATTTGACCGCAGGTAATGGTTTAGCCCAATTTGAGCTGAATAACACGGGTACTCCCCACTCGTCAAAGCCTGTTCTCACGATTCGGCCAGACGGCAATAATACTTTCACCGGAAACGCCGAGTTGGACACGCTCTCAATTGGCTCGGAGGATCAACAGTACTTTTCGTTTACCATGACGGTTGGCGCCAACGTCACGGATCTGGACCTGACTGAAATCAGCATGAATGTGGCTCGAGGCGGCGCCAGCAACTCGCGAAAGACCGGCTTCTACTACAAACTCAACGGTTCGTTTTTGGCCGAAAGCAACATGCTTAAAAACTACGAACCCGCCGTAACGTCTCCGAATTGGAACGTACTTTCAGACGACCTGTCTACGATCTCAGCTTACCAGAACCTGGTGGCGGGAGACGTCGTTGAAATTCTTGTGCCATATGCAGTGAGTGGTGCAGGCAATGCACATACCTTCGCTTCGCTGCATTTCGATGACATTCAGGTGCGTGGCGAAGCAACCATCATTCCCGAACCGACATCGTTGAGCTTGGTTCTACTCGGCACACTCGCCATCGCTCGCCGCCGCTAAACTGTTCTGTCATATAGCTTAAAATATGATTCTCACCCCCTCTTGGGGGGGCCAAACCCCTTGTCTGCCTCCATTGCAGGAGTAACTGAACCAGTCAAAATCGGTGCTACTGACTCAAAAAAATCTCTGTCGCGAACCACAGCTGGCATGGAGCGGTGCGGACTTGCATACATTCCGCGCTATATTCACCGTCACCTTTACATTGGCCTTAGCGCCCCAAATCGATGGTCCAAGGCGCAGAACTAGAGTGGTCCTCACTCCGTGTTTCGTGCCACCGGCCCTCTCGTTGCTGCACTATCAATGGGGACGTAGTAATGCATATACTGGTGTCGTTCAGGACGTGACTTGCAGCGCCACGATTGAGCGGTTGTAGAACGGGCTTGGCACTGGGCCATGCAGAAGCGGGTCATTAGTGTCATGCATCCTCCTTGCCAGCGTTTGGGATAGTTGGCGTCGGTAACCTGGGTCAACCACCTTCACGCAGCGCAGTGGCGACAGACTTCTCTTCAAGCGGCAGGTAGTGCAGGAACGGAGCATAAGCTAATTTCCCTGCACGGCTCAATCAAGGGGCAAACGCAGATTGACGTTACCGCCTTGGTAATGATGCAGTTAGTGATCGCACATCGACTGATATCGTTTTCACCCGCCCCTATACATATGCCCGCAGACCGCGCCCGCAACCGACAGTTAGTAACTTGCAGGTTACCCCCTCGTGTTTCCCCCGAGAAGCCCGCGAAGTTGTGATGGGTGTGAAAGCCTGTAAAAGCGATACAGTCGTCGCCGGTGGTGATGTCGCAGTTAGTAATGCGTACATCGCAACTCGATGTGCAATGAATACCATCGTTGTTGGAAATCATCATGTCGTTGTCGATGGTGATTCCCGCAACCCGCATTCCTTCGCACTCGCTGAAGTGAACGGTCCAATGCGGAGCTTTGCAGATGGTAATGCCGCGCAACAGGACATTCTGACAGCGATGAAAGATGAGCGACTACCCGGTGCACTCGTTCACCTTCACCGGGCCTTCGATGATGTGCTTCTCATCACGCAGGTAGCTGTCGGCTTCGAAGTTCCATTCGCCTTGTCGAATGAATACATCTCCCCGCGCGTCGAGGACACCACGTCCTTCCACTGTGATGTGCGATCTACTGGCATGCAGTAATGCAAGGCGCGAACCGTCCAGTTCATCGTAATCCTCAAATGCGGCGCCAGCCAGCAGTCGTGCGCCGGTCTGAAGATGAAGTGTGGCGTGCCCATACACACAGAGTGTTCCCAGCAGGTAATCGCCTCACAGTACCACCATGGTGTTTGTATGCATCCAGTGTTTGCTGGAAAGCGGCTGTGTCGTGCCGAACACCGTCGCCGGCTGCACCAAAATCACGAACGTTGTGTGTGCTGAGCATATTGATGGCGGCATCCGTCATGAGTCACTCCATCGTGCAGCGTGGCATCAGTCATTCAGGCAGAAGTCGATCAGTTCCTTGATGGTGGTTTGCGCGAGGCAAACGCAGGTGGCAGCTCCACCGTAGTAAACGTTCAGCGTGCCGTCATCCATTTCCACTGCACCGCAGGTGAATACCACGTTGGGTACCTGCCCCATGCATTCGTACGGTTTCTCAGCTGCCAGAATGAATTTGCCGGGCGCAGCGATCACCTTTGATAGGTCATCTAGATCAAGCAGCGCCACGCCCAAGTAGTAGTTTTCGGTTGATGCAGTCATCGCGGTGGTGTGTGGTAGATCTCCAGCCAGCCATGCTCGGTTTTGATCGGGCAAATGCCAGCCCCGTTCTTGCTCTTGCACCATTCATTCATGGGAACCTGGACCGGCATGCTGTCGCCCCAGTAACGCAGATCGGGCGAATAACTGACCCACATCATCCCGCGGCCAGCGTCGTCCTGCGGTCATTCAATGCGAACATATCGGCCGTCAATCTTCTCGGGGAACATCACCGCGTTACGGTTGGATGGCACCGTGAGACCACCCACCGGTTCGAAGCTCACAAAGTCGTCCGTCCGCGCAAGCCCCACCATGCTTCCGTATGGATTCAGCCACACGGCGTGACAAACGTAGAACGTATCCTTGAACGGTGTGATGCGGATATCGAAACGATGCCTGCAGCTGTGCAACCGTTCGATCTTCCGCTCGAGATAGATGATCGGCTCGGGATTCACATCAAACGTGATGCCATCGCGACTTGTTGCGGTGTGCAGATGTGCCACGCGTGCGGAGTCTTCCAGCCGCAGCAGCAGAAGCACCTCATCTTGAAAGCGCACCGCACCGCAATTGAATACGGCTGAGCAATCGACCGGCATCTCATGAGGATTCATGATCGGTTTATTCGCGTATCGCACCAGTGGCGATCGGCTGACAGCGGGATTGGCAAATATAGCCTTCATGGTGAGTCTGCTTTGCTTTCACGCGCGCGCCGCAGGGTTAAACGTGAAGATCACATCCGCGGTTGCCATTTGTATACCCATGATCATGACCACCATGGTCATCATTCCCCCTAAGCTGAACTTTCTCATTGCCATCTCCTTTCGAAAGTTCGCGATTCCCCATCACCCGCGGGCGATTTCAAGCGTCATTTCCGCACCGGCTCCGAAGTTGACTGCCGGACAATCAATTCTGTTTTCACGCGGATCTCGCAACCGTTGAGCGGGGTGACGCCGAGCTGAGCCGCACGTAACAGCAGTTGCTGACCACCGTGCGTGTGCCCACCGAAGAGATGGGTCGTCGCGGTGCCCAGCAACTG
>JANQFT010000417.1 GCA_028277685.1 Phycisphaeraceae bacterium | reverse complement strand
GCGTGTGTCCGGGCAGGCCCGGACACACGCCGAACCGTCCGGGCAGGCCCGGACCTACGGTAAAGGTATTCAGCGATGAACAAGAACAAACTCAAAGTCATCCGACGCTCTCGCCGCAAGGCCGGCCTGCGCAAGAAGCTGTTCGGTACCCCCGAACGCCCGCGCCTCACCGTCTTCCGGTCGCAGAAATATATCTACGCCCAGATCATCGACGATGTGGCCGGCAAGACCCTCGCCGCCGCCAACAGCGTGTCGATGGACAACGGCTCCAACGTCGCCGCGGCGGAAACCGTTGGCAAGCAACTGGCCGAAAAGGCTCGCGTTGCCGGTGTCTCCGCCGTGCAGTTCGACCGGGCCGGCTACCAGTATCACGGCCGCGTCAAAGCCCTCGCCGATGCCGCACGCAAGGAGGGCCTGCAATTCTGAACCACCCGCCGGCCACCCCGGCGATGCTCAGCAGGTAAAACTCTATGGCAGAACTACTCGAAGACAACGCACAACAGCTCGAATCGACCACGATCGGCATCTACCGAACCGCCGCCACCGTTAAGGGTGGTCGTCGCTTCAGCTTCGGTGCGCTGGTCGTCGTGGGCGATCGCCACGGCAAGGTCGGCCTCGGTTACGGCAAAGCGCCCGGCGTCCCTGCCGCCATCGAGAAGGCCCAGAAGAACGCCCGCAAGCAACTGAAGAACGTCGTGCTGCAGGACACCACCCTCCCGCACGAAGCCGTCGGTCGCTACGGTGCCGCCAACGTCAAGCTCGTGCCCGCCAGCCCCGGTACCGGTGTCATCGCCGGTGCCACCGTTCGCGCGGTGCTCGAAATGGCCGGCGTCAAAGACTGCCTGACCAAGAGCTACGGCTCGAACAACCAGAAGAACCTGTCCAAGGCCACCATGGAAGGTCTGCTCGGCCTCCGCTCCAAGCAAACCGTGGCTGAGCTTCGCGGCATCGACGTCGGCAAGACCGAAGTCGACGAACGCATCGAGGCCGGCAGCCGCTTCGTCACCTCAAGCCCGGCAACGGAAGACGCTCCCCGTGCCAAAGGCCCGGTGAACGTGAAGGACCAGGAAGCACGCGAATCCAAGGGCCGTGGGCGTCGTGGTGGCGGCGGTGGACGCGGTGGTCGTGGCGGTGGCGGCGGGCGTGGTCGTGGCGATGCCCAGGCAACCGCACCCGCAGAAGGTGCACCACCCCAGGCGGAAGAGGCTGCCCCCGCACAGGATGCGCCGGCTCCTCCAGCCGAGGATAAACCCGCCGAGTGAACCGAGTGATCGGCAAGTAAAAGACGCCATGCGGCAAAGCGAAATCAGTTTTGCCCCGCCGCACGAGGATATAGAACGATGGCAATGATTCACGAAATTACGGCACTGGTCGGCAAGCACAAGGCTCGCAAGCGCATCGGGCGTGGCCCCGGTAGCGGCACGGGCAAGACGGCCGGTCGTGGTCACAAGGGCCAAGGCTCTCGCAGTGGCGGCGGTCATGGTGCCGGCACCACCTACGAAGGCGGCCAGACCCCGTACTTCAAGCGCGTGCCGAAGCGTGGCTTTTCCAACGCACAGTTCCGCAAGGAATTCTCCATCGTCAACCTCAAGAGCCTCCAAGAGAGGTTCGACGACGGCGCAGAAGTCAACGCGGACATGCTGGTGAAGGCTGGCCTCATCCGCGATACCAAACTCCCGGTGAAGGTGCTGGGCGACGGCACCATCAGCAAGAAGCTGGACATCACCGCGAACAAGTTCAGTGAAGCCGCCCGGCAGAAGATCGAGGCGGCGGGTGGTAAGGTGACCGTCATTAAGTGATGGTCGGGGCGACCGATGATTCACGCCTGACGACAAGGCGATTAACTGATGCTTCAAGCCTTTTTGAACATCTTCAAGATTCCCGAGCTGCGTAAGAAGCTTTTCTTCACCCTCGGCATGCTGGTGATCTATCGCGTGGGGTTCTGGATCCCGCTGATGGGTGTCGACCAGGCGGCGCTGGCGGCTTACTTCCGTCAGGCCACCGAATCGGGCAGCGCCATGGGACAGTTGATGACCTTCATCAGCATCTTCACCGGCGGAAACCTCGGCCAGAGCACGCTGTTCGGCCTGGGCATCATGCCGTACATTTCCGCGGCCATTATTTTTCAACTTCTCGCCACCGTGCTGCCTTCGCTGGAGCAACTCCAGAAAGAAGGCCCCGCCGGACGCCAGAAGATTCAGGAATACACCCGTTACGCCACCGTCGGTTTATGTCTGGTGCAGGGCGCGTTCGTCATGCGAATGATGCTGACCAGCGACGGCGGCAGCCTCGTCTATCCCCAATACACCCAGGGCGGCGGCATGTTCATGTTCATGCTCTGCGGTATCGTGGGGCTGACCGCGGGCACATGTTTTCTGATGTGGCTGGGTGAGCAGATCGACAAATACGGCATCGGCAACGGCGCATCGCTGATCATCACCGCCGGCATCATCAGCAGTATTCCCGGTGCGATCATGTGGGTGGTCGAGCGGTTTGAACTCCAGGCCACCGGCGAAGACACCGGCTCCATCGGCCCGATGAAAGTGCTGCTGCTGATCGGTGCATTCGTGTTCGTGGTCGCCGGCACCGTGCTCATCACCCAGGGCCAGCGCCGCATTCCGGTGCAGCAGGCCAAGCACACCCGTGGTCGCAAGGTGTATGGCGGTCAGCGCACCTACCTGCCGCTTCGCGTGAACCACGGCGGCGTGATGCCGATCATCTTCGCCAGTTCGCTGATGATGATTCCCACCATGGGCGTTGGTTACCTGGCCAGCCCCGGCGCGATGTGGAGTGAACTGGGCATCATCACGTTCCTCAGCCGCACGTTCCAGCCGGGCCAATACCTGTACGAGATTTTCTACATCGCGATGATCTACTTCTTCGCGTACTTCTGGACGACCGTGCAGTTCCAGCCCAAGGAAATGTCGATCCAACTGCGCGACAGCGGCAGCTTCATCCCCGGCCTGCGCCCCGGACCGCGCACCGCGGAATACCTTGAAACCGTCATGGAACGCATCACCTACGTGGGTGCGGGCTTCCTCGCGGCCATCGCCGTGCTGCCCTCGCTCATCCAGGGCCAGTTCGAGATTCCCTTCCAGGTGGCGGCGTTCCTCGGTGGTACCGGCTTGCTGATTACCGTCAGTGTGGCGCTCGACTTCGTGCAGCGCATCGAAGCGAACCTGATGATGCGGAATTACCAGGGCTTTTTGAGCGGCGGCGGCACGGGCAAAGGCCCACGCATCCGCGGGCCGCAGGGCTAGGTTTGAATTTTCCCGGCGTTGGCGTGAAATGCCGGGTTGTGATACGATTCGCGGCTTGCGCCAAACGGCGTGAAGCAGCCAGGAACATGGCGAGATCGAATAGCGGATGGCCATCAGTTT
>JANQFT010000389.1 GCA_028277685.1 Phycisphaeraceae bacterium | reverse complement strand
CGTCCGGTCGACCTGCACCTGCGCGGTCTCGAAGCGCTTGGGGCCGAGATCGAACTGGACGGCGGCAACATCGTCGCCCGCGCCAAGCGTCTGCACGGGGCGCGCATCTTCCTGGGCGGGCCGTTCGGTTCCACCGTACTGGGTACGGCCAACGTGATGAGTGCCGCCACGCTGGCCGAGGGCACCACCATCATCGAACAGGCGGCGTGCGAACCGGAAGTGGTCGATGTGGCCAACCTGTTGAACACAATGGGGGCGAAGATCACCGGCGCAGGAACGCCACGTATTATCATCGAAGGCGTCAACCAATTGAGAGGGGCTGATCACACGGTCATCCCCGATCGCATTGAAGCCGGCACGTTCATCTTCGCCGCCGCGATCACCAACGGTGATGTGCGTATCGAGAACTGCCCCATCGATGCCCTGACCGCGGTGATCGATCGGCTCGACGCGATCGGTGTGGACATCGATCCGGTTGACGACACCGACCCCATGCGGATGACCGTGAACGTGGGTTGTGCCCGCACGCTCGAACCGGTCACCGTCACCACCCAGCCCTACCCCGGTTACCCGACCGACCTGCAGGCGCAGTTGATGGCCCTGCTGACGTTGGCCGACGGCAACAGCATCATCACGGAAAAAATCTTCCCCGAACGTTTTCTTCACGTGGCTGAGTTGAATCGCATGGGGGCCAACCTCTACCGCCAAGGCCCGACCTGCATGGTGATCGGCGTGCGCAAGTTGGTCGGCGCCCCGGTGATGGCCAGCGACTTGCGTGCCTCGGCCGGCCTGGTGCTGGCGGGACTGGCGGCAAAAGGTACCACCACCATCAACCGCGTGTATCACCTGGATCGCGGTTACGAGAAGATGGAAGAACGACTAAACGCCCTGGGCGCAAAGATCGAGCGGGTGGACGTTTGAGATGAAGTTCGAAAATCGAAGCTCGAAGTTCCAATCCGGATTTCTAGCTTCGAACTTCGAATTTGGAGCTTACTTCATGGCCAATACGCCCATCCATCCCGAATTGCTTGAGCTGCTCGTCTGCCCCCTCACCCGCAGCAAGCTTCAACAGGATGGTGATGAACTGGTGGCGGAAGTCGGCGGCTTGCGCTACCCCATCCGCGATGGCATTCCGGTGATGCTGGTCGAAGAAGCGAAGCTGCCCGAGGGCGTTGCCGACCTGAGCGAGTTCAGGCAAAAGTTCGCGGATCAGATTCTGGATTGAAAGCTATCACACTTTGTGTAGGATGCCTGCGTCCAATCAAAGGAATCGCCCCGTGAAGCGCGTGATTCACTTAGCCAGACTGAAGCCCGAATGTGTGGATGAGTATGTGCGTCAGCACCAGAACGTGCCGACCGATGTGCTCGCGGCCTATCGCAAGGCAGGGATCACCAAAGTCAGCTGTTTCTTAAACGGGTGCGACTTGATCGTGTTCAGTGAGTACGACGAAAACAAATACCCCGCCTCGCGCGTGGAGCTTGAAGCGAATCGGGCGGAGATCGCCTGGCAAAAAGCCATGGCGACCCTGAAAGACGAAACCTGTACGCCACGTGAGTTCACCGAAGTGTTCCACATGGACTAATCACGTGGCATGGCGACTTCAGTCGCCATGCCCTACAAGGTTTCCCTTTCACCCCCATCGCATCGAGCTACGCAATGAAATACATCTGCATCTACCACGCGAACCTGAACTACGCTTATCTCACGCCTGACCGTTACGAGTTCGTCATCCGCGAAGCTTACGAGATGACCCTCGACACCATGGCCACCCATTTCCCGGATGTGAAGTTCGTCTTCGAAGCGTCCGGTTACACCATCGAACAGATCGCCCTGCGCACCCCGGATGTCCTGGCGAAGTTGCGCACCGCGATCGAAGAAGGCCGCTGCGAGTTCATGGGTTCCCCCCACGCGCATCCGATGCTACCGAACTTCCCCGAAGAGGATGGACTTTGGTCTTTGAACTTCGCAGTCGAAACCTACGAGAAGTATCTCGGCATGCGCCCGGTGAGCTTCTGGAACCCCGAGTGCGGTTGGCGCAACTACATCCCCCGCCAGGTCGCGGCCGCCGGCTATAAAAACTTGCTGGGTGATTTCGAGGCCTATTCCCGTTCACTCGGCCCCGATGGTAAGCCCAATCGCCCGGAAATCTACGAAGCGGAAAAGACGGACGACGAAGCGTTCTACAGCTTCGGCTTCAAGTATGACCTGCCCGGCAGTGAGCGTGCGATCCACTTCCCGTTCAGCAACATTCACGATGCCCCCCAAGGCAGCGACCTGCGCAGCTTTCTCCGCACAGATCGCATTGCCCAATACGGCGTGCGCTACTTCATGGGTATGCCCGGGTACAGCCATGAAGAATACATGAACCTGATCCGCACCTACTCCGAGCAGCCCGAGGGTGAAGAAGAAGGCGCACTCATCATCTTTGCCGACGATGCGGAGTACATCGGCACCAACGGCTGGTTCCGCCTGAAGTACGAGAACAAGCCCGACAACACCTTCGAGCGCGTTGACGGTGCGCAGCAAATGCTGATCGACCTGATCGACGGCTGCAAAAAGATGGGCGAGTTCTGCACGTACGATGAAGCGTGTCGCAACATTAAGCCGTTGAATGAGCTGCTGGCGTTCGATGATGACTCGGCATGGCACGGCGCGAAGGCGTCGATCTGGGCGGGCACGCCGATGGCGAGATTACTGCGTCCGTGGCAGGACCTGGTGCGCGCGAAGTTGAACGACCCCGCATGCGACCTGGATGATGAATCCAAACGCCGCGCGTGGTTCCACCTGACCAACAGCTACAACTCCGATGGCCAGTGGCCCCCCACTCTGCCCGATGCCCCGCACATCATTCACCCGTTCAACTACGGCTATAACTTCGAAAACCTGCTGATGGCCGAGGCGATCGTGGGCGGTGTCGATCGATCGAAACTCACCACCTGCCCCATCGAAACGATGAACGAAATCCTCACCCTTCAGCAGGACCTGATCCTGAAGAAGGCGGAACAACTGCTCACCAGCGGCACCGATGAGGAGAAGACGAAAGCGGCGAAGGCCAAGGGCCTGATCGAACACAGTCGTAACATCGAATCGATCAAACAGGCATCGGATAAAATCCTGTATCCTGCGGACTACACGATTCGGGCTGACGCGATGGTCGAAGCGCGACGTTTGGTCGGTGGCGTGTTGATTGAGAAGGTCCCGACGAGTTTGAAGCAGGAAGATGAATAGTGTTGGTTGGTGCGGCTCGCTTAAGCGGGCCGCACCGATTTGCCTCGATATGGAGTAAAGACATGAGTCGTAACAATTCCACCCTCGGCGGTGGCGGGTTTCATCACGTTTCCATCCGCGTGCGCGACTTCGATAAGTCCGTCGCCTTCTACACCGAGGTGCTCGGTTTCACGAAAAAGATCACGTGGAAAGAAGCACCCGAACGAGCCATTATGCTCGATACCGGCGATGGCAATTACCTCGAGTTGTTTGAACGCCCGGACCAGCCGCGTTTTGAGGGTGAAGGCGCAATCCTCCACCTGGCCATTCGCACCAACAGTGTGGACGATGCGATGACCCGCGTGCGCAATGCCGGCGCGGAAGTGACCATGGAACCGAAGAACGTGGACATTCCCGCCGATATCGGCACGGTGCCGGTACGTATCGCGTTTTTCAAAGGGCCGGATGGGGAAGAGATTGAGTTCTTTCAGAACGAGATGACGTAAGCGCATCCCTCAATCGGCAATCGAAAATCGCCAATTGAAAATTGGTCTACTCTTCATCGAACTTATCGTTGATAAGTTTGGTCAGGGCGGCGAGGGCGTCTTCGGCGTCGGGGCCGGTGGCTTCGATTTCCAGTTCGGTGCCCTGTGCGGCGGCGAGCATCATCATCTGCATGATCGATTTACCATCGACTGCCTGGCTGCCTTTGCGGACGGTGATGGAAGCCTTGAAACCGCTGGCGACATCGACAAATGACATGGCCGGCCGGGCGTGCAGGCCCAAACGGTTCTGGATGCAGATCGTGGTGAGGTGGCGTTCGCTCATGGCAGGGCGCGGCAAAGCCGCGTGATTTCGTTAACTGGTTGATTCGTTAATTCGTTGAATCGGCCGGGACGGCCACACGCTTGAGCCGCGTTTGGCATCATCCTGACCTCTGATCGCTGACCTCTGACTCGTTTCCGTACTATCCGCTGAACTGCTGGTTATCAGCCTCCTGGATCAGGTCGCGGATGTCATCGACGGTCGTGGCCTGGCGGAGAAAACGGCGGAATGTATCATTCTGCAGATTGCGGAAGATGTTTTCCATCGCCTGCAGGTGCTCATCGGGTTTGTCTTCCGGGCTGAGCAGCAGGACCACGCTGAACACGGGTGCTTTATCGAGGGCGTTGAAGTCGACCCCGCGGGCTGAAACGCCGATGGCCGCCGCCATTCCCTTGATTTTCTTATGCTTCACGTGAGGCACCGCCACACCTTTACCGAAACCGGTGGAGCCTTTCTTTTCCCGGTCGATAATCAGCTTGGCCAGTTCTTCGCGAAGTGACTTGCTGACGGTGCCGGCTTCCACCAGGGCGTCGAGCAATTCATTGATCACTTCATCGCGCTCGGTGTTCGACAATTGGGGAACAAGGGCTTGGTCTACGATAATGTCGGCCAGTTTCATTGCGGCAGGGTCCTCTTGGCAGTCCGATACTTCTTCCCCCCACCAATGCAAGCGCTTATGCACTATGTTTGCGATTGCGTAACTTCTCTTTGTGATCGGTCAACTGACGCTCCGCCCTTTCCGACGCGGCATCGATGCAGGCATACACATCTTCGCCTTCGGCATGGGCGCGAATGTCATCCGCACGTTCAATATCGACAACCATTTCCACATGGAAAGACCGGTCACGCTGATCCACCACCACGTCGATCGACTGGATGCGATCAAAGTAACGCGGTAGACGCGAGCTTTTCTTCTCCGCATATTCGCGGATCGGGTCGGTGATATCCATGTGCCGGCCGCTGATCTTGAATTCCATGGTCGTACGAGCCTCCGATTTCTCAATACACTTTACGGGTTTCGCTCAGTTTTTGCCATCTTCCTCGCTGTTTGCCGACGAAGATGAATCCGCGGTTGAGCCTGCCGATGTATCGGCTTTTGTGCCGTGGTGAATAAGTTGGCTGGATGGAACAATCACCCCACCGCTGACACTGAATCGCAGTGCATCGTCAATCGTGATGTCCAGGTCGATCGTCTCGCGTTGCGGCACCGTGATTACGTAGCCGGTGAAAGGCGTGGGTGAACTGGGTACGAACACCGTGACACAATTCTCTCCCGCCCGCTGCTCGATCGTCCGCATCGTATCGCCGGTCACCAGTCCCAGTGACCACAGTCCCTTCCGGGGGTACTCCACCGCGACGACGTTGGAGAACTGCATTTTGTCCTCCTTCTCGCCCACGAAGAAGTCGGTCACCTGCTTCACATACGGGTAGACCGCTTTGAAGATCGGCACGCGCTGGAGCATCTCCTCGCCGCGCGCATACAGCCGCTTGCCGATGTAGCTGCCCAGGATCAGGCCCACGATGTAGATGAGGATGATGGCGATGAACAGGCCGATCAGGTCCATCACCCGCCATTTCTCCCACCAGCTTTCGACAAGGTTGTATCGGGCGAGTGTCATCGCCTCTTCATCACCGATGATGCCCGCGAGAAACTCAGCGCGTTCATCGGTCTTAAGGTTGCGCTGGACCTGGTCGGTCGGCAGCCGGGGCCAGGGCGTGAACTCGACCACCGAGTGACGCACTCCCCGGTTGATGGGGTCGGCGATCCGCTCATTCACGAACCGATACGCCGCCACGAGTATCCAAATGGTCAGCACCGTGGGCAGCAGAATGCCCAAGCCGCGCAGAAAGCGAACACGAAACGACAAATGTGATTTGGGCTGAGTATCCCGACTCATGGGCGAGCATGTCTTTCAAAAAAGGCGCAGATCATCCCGCCAAACGGATGTGTCTCGCATCAGGTGTTGGCAACCATTGACGAACCGTGGACTGACCACGCACCACATTATACCGCAATCATCATGCCAAGTCGGCGTACTATTCACCGCCGATTCGCCTGAACTGGCGTGGGGTTTTGCCCGTGAAACGCACAAGCAACCGCGACATGTAATTCGCCCGGCCAAACCCGCACTGACGGGCCACCTCTTCGATGGGCAGGGTCGTGGCGGATAACAGTTGCCGGGCGGCATCAACCCGCACCCGATGGATTTCATCCAGGGGTGTGCGGCCAAGTAGCCGGTTGAACCGGCGCTCCAACGCCCGACGCGCCAGGGGCACCTCATTCAGCACATCCGCCACGGTAATTCCGCTGGTCGCATGATCGCGAATGAACTTCAGCGCCGCCGACACTTCTTCATCTTCCACGGCAAAGAACTCACTGGACTGGCGTGTTTCCACCCCCGTCGGTTCCAGCGCCAGCGACCGGACCGGCTTATCCAGGCGCATGGCATGGTCCAACTGTTCCGCGGCGGCATAACCAATACGTTCACCAGGAATGATCACGCTTGACAACGGCGGGTAAGCCATGCGGCATAGCAGGTCATCGTTATCCACGCCAAGCACGGCCAGTTGCAGGGGAATTTCAATCCCGACCTGGCGGCATACTTCACTGATGAACCACGCCACCGAATCATTCGCAGCAAACAAACCGGTGGGCGCAGGCAGACTGCCGAGCCACGCGGCGAACCGTTGCATGCTGCGTGCCTCGGCCTTGGGTGAACGAAGTAACCACCGGGCGCTGATGTGATGGACATCACTGGTGATTTGATCTTCTTCAAGCCGCTGCGCAAAACCGATGTGGCGCTGGGCAGCAAACTGCACGTCTTTGATTCCCACGTAAGCAAACTGCCGATGACCATGATGCAGCAGATGCTCTGCCGCGAGCCGTCCCACTGCCTGGTTATCCACGCTGACAGTAGGAAATGGATCTTGCTCAACAATATCAGACACTCCAACCACCGGACAGGTGACATCGGCCAACGCATCGATCAGCGCCGGTTCATGAATGTGGGTGATCAACCCATCGCAGTCCATGCGGGCGCGCCTGCCGCGGGCAAACCCCTCCGGCGGCACACGCTCAAGCAGCCAGGGCTTGGCCGGCCGGGCATACGACGCCACCCCGCGCAACACCGAACGAATGAAAAACGAATCTTCGTGCAGCATGATCGCAATGCGACGTGTGCGCGGTGCTGAGGCGCGGTGGACAGTCATGTCGTAATCATATCATATTTAGACGCAAAACAGTCTTGTCGATTTGCCCCCATGAGGTATTTTCTTTTCCGGAGGCACGAACATGCGAACGGGCCACTTTGAGAGAGTCAGAGTCAAGGGGTCGGTCATGCGAACCCGCGCAGCACAAACACATCATCCGGTGGGATTCACGCTCGTTGAACTACTCGTGGTGGTTTCGATCATCGCCTTGCTGATTGCCATGCTTTTGCCGGCGCTGCAGAAGTCGCGCCTCGTCGCCCAGCGCGTGATATGCATGACCCGTCAACGCCAGATCGGTATGTTCTTTGCCACCTATGCCAGCGAATATGGCGGGGCGCATGTGCGCGGTCGCATGCACAGTGGTGATTACTACGACCATTACTATTGGAACGGTCGGCTTGCCGAGGCCGGTTACATCCCCTCGCCACACGCGGTTACGGCCACACCGGCTTATGACGATCCCTACCACGGATCGGACGCGCGCATCACGGACCATGAATCGCCGCCGAACGAAGCGCGGGATGAAGTTCAACTCTATTGCCCCAATAGTCCCAAAGAGCGCCAGGGCATTGCCTACGGCTACAGCTATGCGATGGCCGACACCGGCCCCCATGGCGCCAACCACGGGCCGGAGGGCCAGCACATGCGCGGCGTCGGTGGGCGATACATTTCCAACACCGAAGGCAAGTGGACACGCGTCAGCGACATCGTGACCGCATCAAGTACGGTAGCGCTTGCCGAGACGGTAGACGGCACGCGCCCGCTGCTGTACTCGCGCGCCTTGTGGGTGAGCCTGAACATCGACCCGCTGCCCATCCAGAACTGGGGATTGAATGTGCCCAGCGCGCTCGGCCTGCACGATGGCACATCCAATTTCCTCTTTGCAGATGGCCATTCGGAAAACCGCGAAGAATCGTGGCTCCGCTGGTGGTACTTCTCCGTGGATATCACCAAAGCGGAAACACTCACCGCACCCCAGTAACGCATGAACCGAACCGATTCGACGACGCGCACAGGTCCGTGAACCTGCACGCACACCATGTCACTCACGATTGGAGGTCTACGTATGAAGCTTTCACAGATGATCCTGGCCCTGGTTGTGGCGGCCGCACCCTCGTTGGGTTACGCCACCGTACTCACCGCCAACCCTGCCGGCACACGTGATGCCGAAATCGAAGCGGACAATCTTCCAACCGGCGCAGGCGCACAGGATGGCGGCGCACAACGCGTGGACAACACCCGCAGTTCATTGCGTGTAGGGCGTCGCGCCAACGAAACGAATGCCGCCGCGGTGTTCCTGTTTGAACTGCCTGTTCTGCCGGTGGGCGAAGTGATTACCGATGCTTCGGTCAGCTTCACCAATGTGGGCGGTGCCTGGGGGTTATCCGGTTACGACCTGTACGGCCTGACCCCGCAAGCAGCGGGCGACCGCACCATCGTGGTTGATGACTTCTACGTCGGTGCGAACGATCCGACGGATGCCGTCCTGCTC
>JANQFT010000325.1 GCA_028277685.1 Phycisphaeraceae bacterium | reverse complement strand
CGCTTCGGTGAAGCCGGGCGTTTCATCGGGGTCGCCGAAGATGCGGACATCATTGGCCTGGAGGGCGGCCTTCTGAGCATCGAAGCTGCCGAAGCCGGCGGTGACCATATCACCTGCAGTCAGTGCGGCAACGCTGGTGGCGCTCACGCCACCGGTTGGAGCGAAGATGCCGATCGAACCGACGGGGTCGAGACCGTTTTCGTAATCCGGTTCGCCTTCATGCGCGATGAGGATTTTGCTGCCATCGGGCGTGAAGGTGACCATGTCGGGCGTGGCGCCGATGGTCAGCGTGCTGCCGATCTGGGCGTAGGTGGTGGCGTTGAAGAAACTGATGGTGCCGTTGAGGCCATCGCCGAGGCTGGCGGTGACGGCCACCACGTTGTTGTACACGGCGCTGCTGGTCACTTCACCGGCGGGCACGGTCATCTGGGCAGCCAGCGAGGGGCTGGCGGGATTGGAAATATCCAGCACGTCCAGTCCACCCAGTTCACCGTTGACCACGAACAGTTGGTTGGTGTTGGCATCGAAGGCAGAAATTTCCGAAGCACTTTCATCAAAGTTGGCGCTGTGTGAATATGTGCCGATTTCCACCAAAACATAAGGATTGGCTGCAGAGGCGACCGTGCAGCCGGTGCCGATCATCAGGGCAGCGACCGCGCCCCGAACCATGGCGGACATGCGATTGACGTGCTTCATCTTGTTCTTTGCTCCGGGAGAAGAGTGCATCCACTGCATGCGGCAGCGCAACGTAAGCGCAACAATCGCGCCGCAGCGGCAAAACGCTTGTACAACTCGCCCACTCTCACGGCTGATGCAGGAACACCACCAACTCAAACTCAGCCAACCCCTATTGTTTTCTGTGGCGTGGATCCCCTCTTGCATCCCTCTGACCACTTGCCTGTAACTTAGCGCACGCATGAAGCAACGGCAAGGTGGTTAACACAATACGCATCACATACATGATGCGCTAACAGTGAACATGAGCATGAGATGAAGATGATCAGTCGTCCGCGGCAATCATCGTCCACGCGCCGCCGACTTTCAGGCTGCCGCCCGTGGGATACACGCTGGCGTTTGGGTTTGCCGTCGCTGCAGGCTGAAGTAACTCGATGTGTCCATCGGCCATGGCATAATTGAACTGCGTATTCGATCCATGCCAGGGGGGTTCGGGTGTGTCGTGCGTACTTATCAGTTGCACGCCGGGGTTGCGTTGCGTGGTGCCCACACCGTGGCCCAATATCGAGCCGATAGAATTGCCGGTGGTTCGGTTGATGTTGCGTGGGTACTCGGTGGTGACGATGGTCCAGGCGGGCTGTTCGATCTGCTGACGGCGGGCCGACCATGCGCCGTTAGAGGTGGTGCCCCCGGCATTGTAGGTCACACCATATGCATGGGCGGCCTTGGGTGTTCGGTCGAGCTTCGCGTAGGCAAATCCATTCATATTGGATTGAAACCCATCGTTCATGGCGTAGCTGCGAGGCGGTCCGTTGGGGCTACCGGTGCGTTGGGATGCATCTTCGGGGCAATGATAGAGCCCGCCGGCACGCGGATCGCTCCAGCGCAACCCGGTCCGCGCGACCTGGCTCTGGCTGAGGAAGCGCCCGTCGTAGCCGGATTGACCAAGCAGATCGTCCCAGGTGAAGTTGATGTTGTCTGGCGCTCGCCACGCAGCGTAGGGAATGCGGTCGTCGTGGTCATTGCTGTAGGTGAACATGGCCAGGCTGATCTGCCGTAAGTGCGACCCGCACACCACCCCATTCACCACGCCCTTGGCCTTGTTGAGCGCAGGCAGAAGAATGCTGATCAGCAGCGCGACGATCGCGACCACCAACAACAATTCCACAAGGGTAAATGCCTGCTTACGCAAGCGAAGCTCCTGTCAATCCTGATCTGAACCGGCAAGTGCAAACTCATGTCATGCTTGCGATGTGTTCATTGCCCGATACGTGCCGCGTCACGATACACCTGCTGGAACAGACTTTCGGAAGCGAACTCTGCGTGGCCGTCGGCAAAAAACGCGTTGGCGTTCGACTCGCTGTGCACACCCCAGAACAGCCCTCCACCGATACCCGCGTATTGCACGATGATCGCCCAGTTCCTTTGCGAGTTGTAACCCGGAA
>JANQFT010000277.1 GCA_028277685.1 Phycisphaeraceae bacterium | reverse complement strand
TTCCACCAAGGGTGAACTGGTGCCGGACGATGTGACCATCCGCATCTGGGAAGATCACATGGCCAAGCAGGTCGAAGCTGGCAACTACAAGCCGGACAGCGATGTGCTGATCCTCGACGGCCTGCCCCGCACCGTGAAGCAAGCCGAAATCCTTGATGACAAAATTGAAGTGGTGAAGGTGCTGGCGCTTGTCGCCCCCGATGAAAGCGCATTGATCCAACGCCTGAAGAACCGTGCCGAAGCCAGCGGCCGCCCCGATGACGCCGATGAAAACGTCATCGCCAATCGCCTGAAGGTCTACCACGCGGAAACCAAGCCGGTGCTCGACCATTATGATGTCGGCGACGTGGCGGAAATCGATGCGATGGGCACGCCGACGGAAGTGCTCAAGCGTGTGGCGGATGCCGTTATTGCAGCCTCTTGAATGTAGTATGTGATATCGAATATGTGATATGTCAGATGAACAGCGCAAAGTCGTATGCTTCTGACATATTACATATCACATAAAACATACAACATCATTACCACGTCCCCGTGGTGAGATACTCATGCATCGATTTAGCTGCCGTGCGCCCAGCACCCATGGCGAGGATGACGGTGGCAGCACCGGTCACGATGTCGCCGCCGGCGAAGACGCCCTGTTTGCTGGTGCGGAGAGAATCGTCATCCGCTTTGATGTAGCCGCGGTCGGTGGTGGCAAGGTCCGGCGTGGTGGATTGCACCAGGGGATTGGCGCGGGTGCCAATGGCGATGATGGCCAGATCGATGGGGAGATCGTGCTCGCTGCCTTCCACTGGTGCCGGTCTGCGACGACCGCTGGCATCCGGTTCGCCCAGTTCCATACGCAGACACTTCGCCGCGGTGAGCCAACCGTCATCATCACCGATGAATTCGACGGGGCTGGTGAGCGTGCGAAACTCAACGCCCTCTTCGCGCGCGTGTTTCACTTCTTCAGCACGGGCAGGCATTTCTTCATCGCTGCGCCGGTAGACGAGGTAGGCGTTTTTCGCGCCGAGGCGTTTGGCGGTGCGCACCGCGTCCATGGCAGTGTTTGCGCCGCCGAACACAGCCACGTTGCGCCTGCGGCAGTCGTAAACCGGTTGATCCGATTTATCCGGGTTGTACGCCTTCATCAGGTTCACGCGGGTGAGGAACTCGTTGGCGGAATACACACCCTTGAGGTGTTCGCCGGGTAAATCCATGAAGTGCGGCAGGCCGGCGCCGGTGGCCACCAGTACTGCGTTGTAACCTTCTTCTTCCATCAGTTCATCGATGGTAACCGTCTGCCCAACCACCACATTCGCCTGAAAGTCGACACCCATCTTGGCCAGGTTCTCGACTTCCTCGCGCACGATTTTCTTCGGCAAGCGGAACTCTGGAATGCCATACACCAGCACGCCGCCGATTTCGTGCAAGGCTTCGAACACGGTGACAGCATGGCCGCGCTGAATCAGATCACCCGCGGCACTCAGACCGGTCGGACCACTACCGACGATCGCAACCTTCTTACCGGTTGGCGGCGGAATCTCCGGCAGACCAGTGCGGCCGATGTGACGTTCGTAATCAGCCACGAAACGTTCGAGATGGCCGATCGCCAGCGCATCGTGCTTCTTACCCAGTACGCACTTACCTTCACACTGGTTTTCCTGCGGGCACACGCGGCCAGTGATGGCGGGCAGCACGTTGTCTTCACGAATCTTCGCTGCTGCAGCGAGATAATCGCCATCGTGGACCAGTTGCACGAACTCATCGATCTTCACCCCCACCGGACAACCGTGCATGCAGACCGGCTGGGCGCATTCCAGGCAACGTTTCGCTTCCTGCGCGGCCGCAGTGGCTTCAAGGCCCAGGTTCACTTCGGTGAAACACGTGGCCCGCTCGGTCGCATCGTGCTCGGGCATCTCAGTGCGGGCAATGGCCATCCGTTCCTTGGGCTTCAGTTCGTTACCCATCAGTTGCCCTCCCGCAAAACTGCCTGGGCAAGCAATCGACAATTATCTTCGACCAATGTGCGGTCGCGTTTCTCATCGGCTTCAAACTTAACCAGCGCCGCCGCTTCGGTATCGCGGTACATGGCGTTACGTTGGGTCAGCACGTCGAAATCAACTTCGTGGGCGTCGAACTCCGGGCCGTCCACGCAGGCGAATTTGCTTTCACCACCCACGGTTACCCGGCACCCGCCGCACATGCCCGTGCCATCAACCATGATCGAATTCAAACTCACGATGGTCTTGATACCGTGCGGTTTGGTCACCGCAGCGACTGCGCGCATCATCGGTACCGGGCCGATCGCCAGTACGTAATTGATGGTCAGTCCATCGTCGACCAGTTGTTGCAGTTTATCGGTGACGAAGCCCTGCTCACCGTGCGACCCGTCGTCGGTCATGATGTGGGTGCGATCACTGGTTGCCTCAATTTCATCTTCAAGGATGACCAGTTCTTCCGTGCGTGCCCCGATGATGCTGATCACCTGGTTGCCAGCCTGCTTCATGGCCACAGCCGTGGGATACGCAATGGCCGCCCCCACCCCACCGCCGATGATCACTGCCGTGCCGAATTTCTCCACCTCCGACGGCATGCCCAGCGGCCCGACCACATCACGAATCACATCGCCCGTTTCCATGGTGTTCAGCAGTTTGGTGGTCTTGCCGATCCCCTGCGCGATGATAGTGATCGTGCCGTCATCGGGATCGGAGTCGGCAATGGTCAGGGGGATGCGCTCGCCTTGATCGTGCACCCGAAGAATGATGAACTGACCCGCCTGCCGCTTGCGGGCGATGCGAGGGGCTTGGATGCGAAAGAGCTTCACTTCCGGGGCCAGAAAACGCGCCTCAACGATCTGAAACATCAGCGAACACACTCCACGGTGAAACGAAAAACCACCCTGATCACCAACGTGGAGCATACCGCAGAATGTTCATAACGGGAAGCAAGTCACGCATGTCAATGCAGGTCAGCGCGTCTACTTCTGCCATGCAATCGGATCGCATAACGCTTCCAGATTCTCATGCGGTGTACCCGGGGGAATCTCGCAACCCGCATTCACCATGAAGGGATTGCCAACTGTCTGATAAATCTCTTGTACCGCCGCGCGAATGGCATCGGGCGTCGATCGCATCACACCTGCTACCGGATCAAGGTTTCCCGCCAGCGTGACCTGGCGCCCCACCACCGCGCGCACACTGTGCATCTCTGCCATGTGGTCGACATCCAGAATGTCAATGCCCAGATCCGCGATGCCCGGCAGCAGGTGCGTGATATCCCCGCAGATGTGCAGCCGAACCACCGCCCCCATTTGTTTGATCGCCCGCACCAGTTGTTTTTCGCGGGGTTGGATCAATCGTTCATACAGGTCAGGCGAAACCTGGCTGGCTACCGCATCACCGATGCCGATGGTGTCCGCCCCGGCATCAACTTGCGCCCTGGCGAACGCGATACCGGTTTCCACGCATCGGGCCATCAGTTGGTCGACCTTCGCCTCATCGTCCATCAGGTCCATCATGAAGTTGGTCACGCCGCGCAGGTCGGCCGCCTCGGCCGCGGGGCCTTCCACCCAGCCCATGATGGATATTTCGCCGTGGCTCAGTTGTTTGTACCGGGCAACAGCGTCAATGCGGTCGCGCATGCGCGTGGCTGTCATCGGATCAGGCGTGGGCAGGTTGTCCAGAACAAGCTCATCTTCCAACGGATGTTTCTCGACCCGCGGGATGCTGTTCGCCTCGTAGATGACGGTCGCGCCAAAGCCTTGCGTTTCCCGATAGGGATCGGACATCGTGTTGAACTGATCGATGCCGAAATGGCCGCAACACTTCAGATTGCCATCGACCAGCACGCGGTAGAAGT
>JANQFT010000186.1 GCA_028277685.1 Phycisphaeraceae bacterium | reverse complement strand
TTTCGCCACGATAAACCAAAGTCGGAAGTCGGAAGTGCGAAGGCGGAAGTCTCTGAAGCGTATCACACTTCCAACTTCCGACTTATCAACGACTTTGCCATGCCAGACCAAGTAAAAATCAAACGTGCCCTACTGAGTGTTTCGAACAAGACCGACCTGGTGCCGTTCGCGCGTAAGCTGGTATCCATGGGTGTGACACTCATTTCTACCGGCGGCACCAAACGTGCGTTGGAGGAAGCAGGTCTCACCATCATCGCCGTCGACGAAGTCACCGAATTCCCCGAGATGATGGACGGTCGTGTGAAAACCCTGCATCCGAAAATTCACGGCGGCCTGCTCGCGCTCCGTGATAAAGATGAACACATCAAGGCGATGAACGAACACCACATCGCCCCCATCGATCTGGTGTGCATCAACCTGTATCCATTTGAACAGACGATCGCCAAAGAAGGCGTCACCGACGCCGAAGCCATCGAACAGATCGACATCGGCGGGCCTTCCATGGTGCGCTCGGCGGCGAAGAACTATCGCTTTGTCACCGTGGTGACCGATCCTTCGCAGTACGACATGGTGGTGAACGAACTGGACGCCAACGAGGGTGCGACCACCCAGGAACTGCGTCGTCGTCTGTGTTGTGCCGCGTTCGCGCGCACTGCGGCGTACGATACGGCCATCAGTGAATGGCTCTGTGGTTCGAGCAATCGCAAGTTTCCCTCCGCCTTGCTGCTTCGTTTTGATCGCAGCGAAACAGAATTGCGCTACGGCGAGAACCCGCACCAGGAAGCTGCGCTTTACCTTGACCCCCGCAGTACCACCCCCACGCCCGCGAAGGCCAAGCAACTGCACGGCATTCCGCTGGGTTACTGCAATCTGTTCGATGCCGACGGTGCGCTCGAACTGGTGAAGGAATTCGACCCGGAAAAAACCGCCGCCGCATCCGTGATCAAACACGCCAACCCATGCGGTTTCGCCATTGCCGACGATCTGCCCACCGCATTCACCAAAGCCTATGATGGTGATCCACTTGCCGCGTTCGGCGGGATTGTCGCCCTCAACCGCAACGTCGACCTGACCACAGCCGAAGCCATCTGTGCCGGCAAGAAGTTCCTGCACGTGATCATCGCCCCCAGTTACGATGACGATGCGGCTAAACTGCTGAGCGAGCGCTGGAAAGACGTGCGCATTCTTGCCGTGGGGCCGCTGGGCAAGCCGGAAGACCGCCCTGCGGATGAACACGCCTACCGCCGCATCGCCGGCGGTTTGCTGGCGCAGGAACCCGACCTTGCCCCGATGAATGCTTCGGAGTGGGATCATGTATCTGGCCCCGCACCTTCCGATGAAGATAAGCGACAGCTTGAACTGGCGATGATCGCCGTGAAGCACCTGAAATCGAACGCCATCGCCATTGTGCGGGATGACATGCTGGTCGGCGCGGGCATGGGGCAGGTGGACCGCATGAACGCCTCGAAACAGGCGATGGAACGGGCTGGTGACCGAGCCAAGGGCGGTTACGCAGCCAGTGACGCCTTTTTCCCGTTCACCGATGGTCCGCTCCACTTAGCCGAAGCGGGCGTGAAGGCCATCGCCCAGCCCGGCGGCGCGAAGAAAGACGATGAGGTCATCGCCGCCTGCGAAAAGGCGGGCATCACCATGCTGCTGACAGGTCGTCGACATTTCCAACATTAACACATGGCTTTTATCCACTGAATTAACAGATACTTACAGAACAAACCGGTCGCTAATATTCGACAATATCTCCCATTAGTGGGATACCTAACGAAACATTTATCACACCCAGGCGTCTGGAATGGTGTAGACTGGGCGTCCACGGGATGTGGGTATGCCCGGTGATGGAGTCCCTTTCAATTCGGGTGGTTGTTCTGGTTACAACCGCTCCAATGGGGGTTTGTGAGAAATGGAACATATTCGTCCTGCTATCGTTACGCTACTGATGCTCCTGCTGAGCGGTTTGGCCCTGGCCGAAACGCCCGAGCAGCTCTATACGCAGATGTACGCCAAGAACGAATCAATGGTCCGTTCCACGCGTGACTTCGCCGATGACCTGGCGTTCGCCGAACAACTGATCAGCGCATCGAAGCAGTTGAAGGGGAACAAGGCCCTGTCAGCCCTGATGTGTGAAAAGGCTGCCTCGCTGGCCGGTCGTCGCCCCGAGGGGCTCGAAATCGCCACCCAGGCCCATCAGCGACGGATGAAGCTCGATCCGACTCAAACGCGCGATGCACTGAAGCAAATCGTGCAACTGCACAACAACGCATACCGTCGCGCCCGGGGTGCGGCGCGGCCTGCCGCGGGCCAACGCCTGATCGACGAACAGGTCAAGGCAGCCCGTCAATACGAAAAGATCAAAGAACATGGCGAAGCCGCCTCGTTGTACCGGCGTGCAGCGGGTATTGCCCGTGCACTAAAAAGCCCGCAACTCGACGCCCTCACCGAGCATGCCGAGCGTGCGTCCGACCTAGCCAACGCCCTCCGCACCGCCGAATCGCTCAAAAGCCGTGTGCAGCGTAACGCCGGCGACACCGGGGCCTATCGCGAATTGGCCATGATCTATCTCGGGGAGCTGACCAACTACAAGCAAGCCGTCACGCATGCGGAAAAATCGGGCGATCAACAACTCGCCACCATCGCCAAACTGCACACCAAGGGCATCGGCAACCTGGAAAAAGACGAAGCCGTCACGCTGGCTGATTGGTGCACCGCCACGGCGAACGAACGCCCCTCCAAGGTGGCCAAGGTGCAGTTTCTCAGCCGCGCCAAGTTGGCCTACGAACGCTTCCTCTCCGTGCACCGCACCAGCGATGTCGATCGTCTGCGGGCAAGCACTGCGCTGGCGGATGTAAAATCCAACTTGGGTAAACTCAAACCCACCCGCATCAAAACAACGCGCACTGGCAGTTCCGTCGCCACCAATCCCAACACTCCTAAAGTCAAAGGCATGCTGTACGCCGCGGGCGACTATTACCTCACCCTGCGCATCAACGGCAAAACCGTCTGCCAGGGCAACTACAGCACGCTCTGCTCGGCTGAAGTGGAACTCAAGGATGGCGATATCATCACCGCCCACGTACGGTACTACGATGAAGACTTCTACGACGGCACCCTCGGTTTCTGGTGCATGTTCGTGGCCGAAGACGGACGGCGCAATTCCTTCATGACCAACACCAAGCAATGGCGTGTCTACTCACCCGCCAACGAAAGGAACTGGTCCGAAGTCAACCCCAAGGGGCGTCACTCTGCGCCCGTCATCGCCAGACCATTCCCGGTCAAACTCAGCCAAGTGATCCGCCAGGCGCCGGGCATCAACTCCGTGGATGCACTGCGCGGTGCCCTGCTGTGGGGCCGGGCCTCCGGTGCGGATACGTACTTCTTCCATCAGGTGAAGATCCGCTAACCCCCACCGACCGCGTCTTGCTCGAATGGCTGCCAGTCAACCTTTACGCGTCCGCACGCCCAGCTTAGGATTGCGTGCGGAAGGATCTATCATGCATCGCCTGCTGCTTATCATCCTGCTGTGTTCGTGCTCCGCGACCGCCGTGGCGCAGGATACGCAAACCACCGATGTCGACACCCTGTACCAGGAATTATTCGGCGAAGAAGAACGCGCTGCCCTTTCATCCTCCACCTTCACCGATGACATCACCCTGGCCGCACGCATTCTCGATGCATGCCGCGCGCTGGAAGAGCAACAGGCCCTGCGCATTCACATGTGCGAGCGTGCCTTCACCCTGGCCCAGCGACGTGATGAAGGCCTCACCGTCGCCGTCGCCGCCATGCAACTGTTGTCACAGGTTTCACTCGACCATGCCGCAAGCGCCCGGTCGCGCATTCTCGATGTGTACATGCAAGCGTTTCGTCGCAGCCGTGGCCGTGCCAAACAGGAACACGCCAACAAGCTGATCCGGTACGCCACGCAATATGGCGACCTGCACTTTGCGCGCGGCGAACACCAGGTGGCCGTATCGATGTATCAGCGCGGCGCCGGCGTCGCCCGGTCGATCCGTTCGGATAAACGCAAATCACTCGTCCGCCGCACCGACATCGCCACCAACATGCTGACCAGCCAGACGCGCATCCAACGCCTGGCCGCACAACTCGCCACCGCCGAAAACCCACGGCTCATCAACACCCAACTGGCCACTGCCTGCCTGGTGGATGCGGCCGACTTCGATGCTGCCGCGTGGTACGCCCAATCGGCCGACGATGCTGAACTGGCCCGCATGGTGCACCTGGTCAATCAGCGCCCGCGCGACCTTGAACCGACGGACCTGCTTTCCGCAGGCACGTGGTTGATGACCATGGCCAACCGCGCGGCAGACTATCCCAAAAGCCTGTTACTCCGCCGGGCCGTGCAGATGTTCACCGCGTATCTGCAAAACGACCAACAGGACGAAGTGCAACGCCTTCTCGCCGACACCCGCCGCGCCACCTGCCGCAAAATGATCAAACAACTGGACGTGCCTCGCATTCGCCGACAACTGACGCATTGATTTTGTGATCTTAAGATCACAGGAACATCAGCCGGTCGCGTCCACCACACAAGATCACCAAATCACCAAATACATATCTAACCGCTGGTTGAATTGCGACTTGCAGCCGTGCGGGCTAGAATCCGCACGAATCGATTTTTCGTTGGAGCAGGTGTGTGATGATCGCCGCCAACGCTGGACTCAACGCGAACGTGCTGGTGCTCAACCGCTTGTACATGGCGGTGCGGGTGATCAACGCGCGCCGCGCGTTCAGCCTGCTCGTGCGTGATCTGGCCGAAGTCATCAGCGTCGACGATGGCCGCTACGCCAGTTACGACTTCGACAGCTGGACCGAACTTTCCACTTACCGCGACAATTTCGACCAGCACACCGACTGGGTACGCACCGTACGCATGAACATCGCCGTACCCAAGATCATCCGCCTGCTCGGTTACGATCGTCTGCCCAAGCAGACGGTTAAACTCAATCGCCGCAACATCTACGCCCGCGACCGCAACCTCTGCCAGTACTGCGGGCAGGGCTTTCCCACGAGTGAACTCACCCTCGACCACGTCGTACCCCGCGCGCATGGCGGCAAGAGCACTTGGGAAAATCTCGTCTGCTGCTGCGTGAGCTGCAACAGCCACAAGGGCGGCCGCACCCCAGCGCAGGCGCACATGAAGCTCATCCGCAAACCCACCCAGCCACGCCGCAACCCGGTGATCAACCTCCGCCTCGGCATGGACAAATACGCCTGCTGGCAGGCGTTTTTAGATAGCGCGTACTGGTCGGTCGAGTTGAAGTAACGACATTTCGTTGATTCGTTGACTCGATCGCGCAGCGGCAACGCGGGTCCACCCGAGAGCTTCGATGCCAACCATCCCCTTTTACATCGAACGTGTCACCGTCCTGTCGGACGAGGCACTGCAACCACTCGTTGACGATTGCGTACTCAATGGGCACAACATGGTGCGACGGCTCGTACAGGAATGGGGCAATGCGGTGAACCAGTTTCACCTGCCGGGCGAAGCGTTGTTCATCGCAAAAGCAGATGACCCCATCGTCGGCGTGTGCGGGTTGAACGTCGATCCGTTCGCAGACAACGGACACGTCGGCCGCGTGCGCAGGCTCTACGTGCACCATCAGTATCGCCGTTTGGGTATCGGCCGCGCGCTGGTGCAGACTGTGATCGAAGCGGCACAAGGTCGTTTCCATGCGCTGCATGTACGAACGTATGAACCGGCAGCCGTGGCGCTGTACGAAGCGATGGGATTCACGCCTGTAACCGACATCGATAGATGTACCCACATGATCGCGGTGAAACAGAAACCTTAACTCCTCTCCCCCAGGTGGGGGAGAGGCTGGGTGAGGGGGTCGTTTCTCGAAAGCTCCCAGCGTAAGACCCTCACCCCAACCCTCTCCCTTGAAGGGAGAGGGAGTAAACGAAGAATCTAAATCGTCCCCTTCCACTCCGGTGGGTACACCATCACCGGCACTTCCGATCCATCGATCACCTGCTTGGGCACATCGCCGGCCAGCAGACGTGCCATGCGGCCCTTGCCGGAGGCGCCGAGTACAATCAGCGTAGCTTTCTGCGCCGTGGCCGCATTCACGATCGCCTTGGCCACATCGTCCCCGAACAGCAGAATGCTCTCGGCGGTGATGTTGGATTCGACTAAGCGCGTGGTCAGGGTGCTGATGGTTTGCTCACCGCGTTTGCGCATGTCCTCTTCGTTGTCGTCTTCCTCATGCGGCTGAGCCACGTGCGCCACCACCACCGCCGCCTTGAGGCGCTGAGCAAGGTCGCGCACCGTGTCGACCAGTTTCTCACTGGCCCACGGGCTGCTGACGGCAATCAGAATTCGACTTGCAGGCAAAACCCACCTCGTGGTGCTTTGTCAATTTCGCAGGCCGCCATTATAGCGGAACCGTAACGATCAACGTGTTTTTCTTTCCTGTAACGCCGCGCGCAACAGATCATCCACATTCTCAACGAACTCGAACTTCAGTTTCTTGCGGACTTCAGGCGCAATCTCAGGTAAGTCCTTTTTGTTGAGCGCCGGGGCGATCACCGTGGTGATGCCCGCTCGCATCGCGGCCAGCGTCTTCTCTTTCAACCCACCGATGGGTAACACCAACCCGCGCAGGCTGATTTCACCGGTCATCGCCACATCACTGCGCACTGGCACATCGGTGAACAGCGAGGTGAGCGCGCTGAACATCGCCACGCCCGCCGACGGCCCGTCCTTCGGCACCGCACCGGCGGGTACATGCACGTGAATATCCGTCTTGCTGAATGCATCTGCGTCCAACCCCATCTTCTTCGCGCGACCTTTCACCAATGTCAGCGCGGCGTGAACCGACTCCTTCATCACGTTCCCGATATGACCGGTCAGTTGCACACTGCCTTTGCCGGGGAACTTCGCCGCTTCGACAAACAACACTTCACCCCCGACCGGTGTGTATGCCAACGCAGTAGCCACACCGGGCTGCGTGGTTTTCAGCGCGCCCTCGCGTACAATTTTCTGTGGGCCGAGCGTCTGCCTGACGAGTTTCTCATCCACCGCGCGTACCTTGCGGTACTTTCGCTGCGCCACTTTTGCCGCGATGTGCCGACACACCGCACCAATCTGCCGCTCGAGCGAACGCACGCCGGCTTCACGGGTGTACGCATCGATGATCAGCTTGATCGCATCCACACCCCACTTGCAGTGCGTGCGCTTCAGGCCATGCTCTTTCATCTGGCGCGGCACAAGGTAGCGCTTCGCGATCTGCAGTTTTTCCTGGTCGGTGTAGCCCGGCATCTCGATCACTTCCATGCGATCACGCAACGCCGGTGGCACCGGGTCCATGTAGTTGGCCGTCGCAATGAACAACACCTGCGACAGGTCGAACGGCACATCGAGGTAACGATCGACAAACGCGCCGTTCTGCCGTGGGTCGAGTACTTCCAGCAGGGCGCTTGCCGGATCACCGCGGAAGTCCGCCCCGAGTTTGTCAATCTCGTCCAGCATCATCACCGGGTTGCGCGTTTTGCAGCGACGCATTTCCTGGATGATGCGGCCGGGCATCGATCCGATGTACGTGCGCCTGTGCCCGCGGATTTCTGCTTCATCGCGAATGCCGCCAAAGCTCATACGGCTGAACGAACGCCCCAGTGCATCGGCGATCGATTGACCTAGCGACGTCTTGCCCACGCCGGGCGGTCCCACCAGGCACAAAATCGGGCTACGCCCTTTCGGGTTGAGTTTCCGCACGCCGAGGTACTCGATGAGCCGACGCTTTATTTTGTCCAGTCCGTGGTGATCGCGATCGAGAATTTCCTGTGCACGATCCAGGTTCAGGTTGTCATCACTTTCTACCGACCACGGCAGCTCCGCCATGGTTTCCAGGTAGGTGAGAATGACCGAATATTCGGGGCTGGCCTGCGGGATGGATTCGAGCCGACGGAGTTCGCGCTCTGCCTCGGCCATCGCAGCTTCGGGCAGCTTCGCTTCGTTCAACTGTTCACGCAGTTCGTCGATCTGTTCGGTTGTGCCCGGTTCGACTTCACCCAGTTCCTTTTGGATCGCGCGCAGTTGTTCGCGCAGGTAGAACTTGCGTTGCGAATCGGTGATGGTCGATTGCACATCATCGTTGATCTTCTGTTGAAGCCGCGCGATTTCGAGTTGCCGCGATACCGCCAGTTGCACTGCGCGTACGCGCTTGCGCACGTTGGGTTCTTCCAGCAGGTCCTGCTTCTCTTCCAATTCCAGGTTCAGGTTTGCCGCGAGGAAGTCGGCTAACGGCCCTGCACCATCGATGTTGATGATGACTGTTTGCGCCTGCTCCGGTGCGGTGGGGGTGAGCGCGATGAGGTCCATCGACGTTTCGCGCAGGTTCTTTACCGCTGCTTCAAGTTTCTTATCCTGCTGAAGCTGCTCGGCGATCGGTTCGACCTTCGCGAGGAAGAACGGATCGGCTTGCGTGTATTTTTTGATGGCGATGCGGTGCAGGCCATGCGTGATGAGGCTGATCGTGTCGTCCGGCTGGCGAATGGTTTTCAGCACCACCGCGGCCGTGCCTACGGTGTACATCTCTTCGGGGGTGGGTTCTTCCACTTCCGCAGCCACCTGCGTGACCAGGCCAATCACTTTGCTTTCCGGCAGGCACGTCTCCAGCATCCGCATCGACGGTGGCCTTCCCACCACCAGCGGCATCACCGTGCCGGGGAACATGACGATGTCACGAATCGGCAGGATCGGCAGTTCATCCGGAATGCCCCCTACCGACGCGGCATGCGCCATCGCCAGATCGACCGAGGCATCGACCATGGCTTGCTCGGGTGCGGAGGCGGGTTTGGATTTTCTTTTGCGTTTACTCACGTGTGATTCCGCTGTCTAGCTGTGATCATGCTTAAATTGCCCTGCGATGATACCGCATGAAGGCCATGAGAACGATTCGCAGGCCCGTTTCGGTTGCCTGCTATGGGCCGTTCGCTGATAATCGGCGGCTCGTGCCATCGCGGCACCGGACACCACGCAACCTGCGTAAGGATGATCTGATGAGTTTTGAATCTTCCGCCCACACCAAAGCTGTGGCGCTGACCAAGCTGAACGTCGAGATGACCACCGCCGCCGGTAGTGGACACCCCACCAGCGGCGCGAGCCTGGCCCATATCGTTACTGTTCTGATGTACAACCACATGCGGCACGACCCCGGCCATCCCGGCAATAAGGGGGCGGATCGGTTGATCCTTTCTGAAGGTCATGCCGTGCCGATTGTGTACGCCGCCTGTGCCGACCTGGGTGTCGTTGCCAAATACGGCGATGACTACCGTTCCACCACGCGCGATGATGTGATGCAACTGCGCGAGATGGACAGCCCCATCGACGGGCACCCCAACCCCGAAGAAGGCTTCCCCTTCTTCGATGCCGCCACCGGTTCGCTCGGCCAGGGTCTGAGCGTGGCTGCGGGCATCGCCGAAGCGGCGCGACTGGACAACATCGACAAGCGCGTGTTCTGCATCATCGGTGATGGCGAATCGCGCGAAGGGCAAATCTGGGAAGCGGTCGACTTCATCGCCGATCGTAAACTTGCCGCGGTCTGTCCCATCTTCAATTGCAATAAGTACGCCCAGTCCGACGCGGTCAGCCCCTGCCAAACACCCGAAGCCACCGAAGCGAAACTCAAAGCGGTCGGCTATGAGGTGCGCGTTGTCGATGGTCACAATCCCACCGAAATCCAAAACGCGCTGAACGACCACACCGCCAATCAAACCGGAGAAGGTAAGCCTTTCGCTATCGTTGCCAAAACGATCAAAGGTTGGGGCGCCGACGTGATGCAGCAAGGCAACCTTCACGGCCACCCGATGAAAGCAAATGTGCTGGAACAATGCCTGGTCGAACTCGATGCGACAGCCAAATCACTCGATGCATCATGGGCCGATGGCGACCTGAACATTCCCGCCGTTACCAATGCACTGCCCGAAGCACCTGAACCGGCTAACGCGCCTTCGTTCAGTGATGCAATGAAGGCGGCCGGCAAAGGCGATGTGCTTGCTGCGGGGAAGATGGCCACTCGTAAAGCATATGGGGTGGCGCTCAACGCGTTGGGACACGCGAACCCAAGTGTTGTCGCGCTCGACGCCGATGTGCAAGGCTCCACCTTCGCCAGCGACTTCGCCAAAGACGAAGCACTCACAGACCGCTTCATCGAATGCCGCATCGCAGAACAGAACATGGTTTCCGCTGCAGCCGGACTTGGGCAAGGTGGCAAGGTGCCGTTCGCATCCACATTCGGTCGGTTCTTTGTGCGGGCTTACGATCAGATCGAAATGGCGATGAACACCGGGGCCAACTTCAAGTTGGTCGGCTCGCACGCCGGCATCAGCCTTGGTGCGGACGGTCCGAGCCAGATGGCCCTGCCGGATATCGCTTTCTTCCGCAGTTTCGCCAAGGTGAACAACCAGGCGGGCAACCCGACGATCTACCTGCTGCAGCCGGCCGACGCGTATGCCGCGTACGGTTTGGTGATGGCCATGGCCGACTACGAAGGCCCATGCTACATGCGCACCCATCGCCCGGATGTGGAGTTCATCTACGATGACGCCACGCCGTTCAACTTGGGTGGTCACGAAGTGCTGACCGAAGGCCGTGACCTGCTGATCGTCACCGCCGGCTACATGGTGCATGAAGTGAACAAAGCACTCGACGACCTGGAAGCGGCAGGCATCGATGCCACGCTGGTCGATCTGTATTCGATCCCGTTCGATGAAGACGCCGTGCTCGACCTCGCGCAGCAGAACAACGGCATGGTGCTGAGCGTGGAAGACAACTACGGCGCGGGCCTCGGTGGTGCCGTGGCGGATATCCTCGCCGAAGACGGCGGTGGATTTAACCTGAAACAGATGCACGTGCGGCGCATCCCCAAGAGCGGCAAGAGCGCCGACGACCTGCTGGCCTACACCGGCCTGACCAGCGATGACATCGTGCAGAATGCATTGAAATTGATGGAAGTGGCCAGCGCGTAACTTCCTACCCCTCTCCCCCAAGTGGGGAGAGGATGGGTGAGGGGGATGGAACAAGGCATACGCAGATGCCAAGGCTCGACCCTCACCCCAGCCCTC
>JANQFT010000111.1 GCA_028277685.1 Phycisphaeraceae bacterium | reverse complement strand
GCTTTGAAGTCGTCGCGCACCATCAGGGGCGGAACGTTGGTCTTCAGCTTGACCTCGCCCACGGCAATGCCTGCGCCGACCTTATCGAGGTGCTGCGTCATGGTGAGGCGGATCGCATCGCGATCGACGTTCCCGCTGACGAAGTCTTCAGCGCTGGTTTGGGCGACAACCCGCACAATCGCGCGTTCGGCGGCGGCGGCAACCAGACGTCTGGCCAAATCACCCGTGTCTGCATTGCCGGCGGCAATCAGGTTGCGGGCATACTCCACGGCACGGCGGCGCGGTACCTGATAGGTGATCTGCCATTGGCCATGCACCAGGTTTTTGTCGGCCGTGATCAGCGAGCCATCACGCTCGGGGTTCAGGCTGCCGGGCTGACGCTCTATATCATCGTAAGGGGTGGCCTCTTCGCCATCCTGCACTTCAAACCAGAAGGCGTTGTCGATGCTGAGTTGCTGCACGCCGGTGGAGATCAACACGACCTGATCGATCGGCTCGGGCCAGGCCAGGTGCCAGCCGGGTTCGAGAATCGGATTGTCATCCACCGCATTCACTGCACCCAGGTGAATGCGCACGGCAACTTGACCCTCTTTGACTTCGCGCAAGCCGCTGAACGCGAACAGCACAAGGATGAGCACCATGATCCACTTCAGAACGCCGAAGCTTATCTTCAACGCCTCGTTAAGCGAACGTGATGCGGGGTCGAGTTCGTTTTCGTTGATCGGTGCGCCCACGTGTGGATGCAGGGCATCGTGATCGTGTTGATGGTCGTGTTCAGACATATTGTTTCACCCGATGGTGTTAGTTGCCGGCGTTCTTCTGGGCTTGTTCAGCGAACATGTCGAAAGGCATCACGCGCGTGTCGAGCAGGAACGTGGTGTTGTTGCTGAGTGTGCCGCGTAAGGTCTTGAGTTTGTTCAGGAAGATGGCGAAGTCTTCGTTCTGCTGGAACACGCGGTAGTACTCGGCGGCGGCGGCGGCGCCTTCGGCGCGAATCTGCTGGGCGCGAAGTTCGGCAAAGTCTTCGATCTTCTTCTTGGCGGCTTCAGCGCCGCTCTTGATCTGCAGGGCGACGGCTTCACCTTCAGTTTCCGTGCTCTGGGCAAGGCGTTGCCGCGTTTCCTTCATGGTGTTGAACACGTTGGTGGTCACGGTTTCCGGCAGGATGATGCGACGAATGCCCACGTCTTCAACCGTGATGCCCCACGGGGTTTCCTGGCGGGCGATGTTATCGCGCAGACGTTTGAGGATGGCTTGCTCAGCCTCAACCAGACGTAGCTTTTCCGGGTCGGTGTTGGTCAAGTCGTCAAAGGTGAACTCGCCAAGGGCGGCGCGGGCATCGCGCAGGCTGCCGGTGAGTTTGGGCGTGGCCTGGTCGACGGTGCCGTGCGACTGATAGAACGCCAGGGGATCGGTGATGCGCCACGCAACGTAGGCCTGCGTGATGATCGAATGCTTATCGCGGGTTTGTTGCTGCTCCAGGCGATCTTCCTGAATGTGAATGCGCATGTCGTAACGCGCCAGTTTCTGGATGGGGCGGGGCCACCGCCAATAGAGGTTGCCGATGAATCCGCCCTTAGGGTCGTCGCCTCGTTTGACGGCATCAGGCCCGGCCTTGCCGAACGTGCGGACGACCACCACTTCATTGAAACCCACCTGGTATGTGACCATGTACAAGCCGAGGAAGGCGATGATCACGAGGCCCACGAACAAGGTTGATGTGCTCTTCATCGTTGGATGTATCCAAAAAGCGTTTGCGTTGCGTGTGTCTTACTCGTCGGCTTGCAGGTCTAAACCTTCGAAGCCGGTGCTCTGATCTTTCAGGTCGAAACGGAGAACAAGTTCATCGCGATCACCGATGAGCATGTACTTACGGGCATTGGTCATGCCGTCGGTTAACACGTTCAGGTACGCGCGGGTTTTGTAGAGCTGGGGCGATTCTTTGAACGGCAGGAGTTCTTTGGCGAATCGCAGGGCATCGCCGCGGGCGATGTTCTCCTGCGCCCAGCGGTCTGCATGAGCAGCGTTGATGATCTGTGCGGCACGGCCACCGGCTTCGCGCAGTTCGCGCTCGATCTCCAGCTCCTGCTGACGGACCTGTTCAATGGGGGCGCCGCTGTCGCGCAGGTCATACCACTTGTCAATCGAGTCAACGATACGTTGGGCACGTGATACGGTACCGGCCACGTTCGCCAGCGTTTGAATGCGCTCGCGCTTGGCTTTCTCGATAGCCACTTCGCGCATTTGCAGTGCGGTGACGGTTTTCAGGAACGCGTCGGCGACCGTGTCTTCACCACCGCCGCCGGGGGGATGAACGCTTTTCAGATTGACAGCCACGATCTGCACCCCGAGCTTCGCCTCATCCACGGCCGACTGAATGCGCGGGCGCAGTTCGCTGTTACCTTTCTGACGGGAAACACCGATCAGGGTGTCGATATCGTAGGTGTATAACCAACGAGCGACTTCGCGTTGTGCCAGCGCCTTGAGTAGACGGTCGGGTACGAACGTCACGTCACGCCGGGCGAGGTAGTCGGCGTCTGATGGGGCCATGGCCTCATCGCTGCTGAATACGTACTGCATCAAGTTGTTGATGCGATAGTGCACATCGATTTCCGCGTTGACCAGTGAAATCTGCGGCGTCTTGGTGCCTTGCTCTTCCTGGTTGTCGGAGATGTTGCCGAGTTCGGGCGGTGGGGCAACAATCAGATTCACGGGGGTGTCTTCGGTGTGCAGATTCGACCAGAGAATGGCCACATTCTCTTTCAGTTTGTTATCACCACCGGCGCGGATGGTGCGAATCCGCGTCACATCGTAATGGTGCGCCACACTGAGCGGCCACGGGAGTTTCAGGTGGAGGCCCGGGCCAATCGGTTCAGTGCTCGTCAGACGGCCGCAACGGGTGAACAGCGCCTGCTCGTGCTCCTGAACGATCACGATGCTGCTCATCACGATCAATACGAGTGCACCCATGATGATCAGCCAGCCAAACGCGCGGCTGAGCAATTGCCAGAACCAACTGCGTGATACCTCGAAGCCGAACTGGTAATTGATCGCTTCATTGATGGTGCGGGCGATGGATTCGGGGGTGGTCAACAGGCTGAGCAGTCGACTGTCGAATGCCGGCCGAGGCATTTCACCGGGCTTGCGCGGACGGTAAATGTCCAGCACGAAGTTGAGGGAAATCTCCGCGCCGATCACGATCATAAAGATCGGGACGATCAGCGTGAGGTAACGCAGGACGCCGGCGAACTCGAAGTGCAGGGAAACAAATCCCACCGCCAGGGTGGCCGCCACCATGAATGAACCCATCAGGTAGCCCGCACCGCCACGCAAAAGGCTCCACTGCTGCAGTTTGGCCATGCCGGCGATGTAGCGGCTTACGATGAAGCAGCCGAATGCGATGGCACTGATGCCGAACACCAACAGCCATGCCGGCAGGGCCTGGCGTGCGGTTACCGGCTCAGAAAGGATGGTTCGGTAATCGACGAGCTGAAAAATGCCCACGCCAATGAGGTAAACGGCGGTAACCAAACTGACGACCGGCAAACCCCAGCGGACCAGCCGTTCCAGGCGACGCCGGGCCACGGCCAGATCGTCGGCCGCGGTATCGAAGATGGAACTGTCGCTGCCATGACGCTGGGCCAGTTGTTCGCTTTCGAGTGCCTCCGCACGCTCCATGCGGTGCTGCATGTACACCACGGCCAGCAGCAGCCAGATCAACATACCGCCTCCGGCGTGCCAGGTTGCTGCTGCGGCCGCGCCACTGCCGGTGGCCCACGCCAGGGCAAGCAACGCCAGCGTGACAATCACCTGGGCGGCCAGGCCGATCACGGCACCGGTTAAGGCTCGTTGATAAGTTTGTGTGTCAATGCTCATGCGGCGATTCCCAAAGCAAACGTGCGCGATACGATCTGCATCGCTCGACTGTTCGTAGTATGCTGAATAACAGAATTGTTGATACGGGAAGACTGCTCATGCCCACACGCATCCTGATGATCGCGAGAAACACATTCACCGAGGCCATTCGTCAGCCGGTGTTTGTCGTCATGCTGATGGCCATTGCGCTGGCGTTGGTGCTGAACGCCAAACTCAGCGCGTACACCCTGGAAGATGACAACAAACTGCTGATCGATCTGGGTTTGAGTTGTTTGCTGGTTGGTGGTTTGTTGCTGGCCGCGTTGATCGCCACGGGCGTGTTGAGCCGCGAGATCGACAACAAAACGGTGTTGACCGTCATCAGTAAACCGATCGGGCGTCCGACGTTTGTGGTCGGTAAGTTTCTCGGTGTGGCGGCAGCGATCAGCATGGCCAGTTGGATCTGGTCGTTGATCTTTCTGTTGACCGTGCGTCATCGGGTGATGGCCGGCGCGGGTGATCCGTACGACATGCCGGTCATTCTGTTTGGTTGTGGCGCCTTGCTGCTGGCGTTTGTGGTCAGCGTGTGGGGCAACTACTTCTACAACTGGGTGTTCAGTCAAACGTTCAGCACGATTCTGGCTGTCGCATTGCCCATTGCCTACGTGATGGTGCTGATGGTGAACCGCGACTGGGAATTTCAGTCGATCACCACCGAGTTCACCAACTGGCAGACCAAGAACTATGGCGAAACCGCCAAGGACCTTGGACAGATCATGCTGGCGGTGGTCATGGTCACGCAGGCCGTCTGGGTGTTGTGTGCGGTGGCTGTGACGATCAGCACGCGGCTGGGCCAGGTGATGACGTTGGTCATCAGTGGTGCGGTGGCGGGCCTGGGCATGATGAGCGATCATCTGTTCGGCCAGTTCATCGAAACGAACCTTGCCGCCCGCATCGGTTACGCACTGGCACCCAACATGCAGGTGCACTGGTTGGCTGATGCACTCACCCAGGGCAATCCCATCAGTGGTATGTATGTCCTGCTGGGAACGAGCTACACCGCCTTGTACATCCTGGGTGTGCTGTGCCTGGGGATCGCGTTGTTCCAGACGAGAGAAACAGGCTAAGGATATGTCCGATGTACGATCGACGATGTACGATCTGCGCAGTGCGCATGAAATAGGTAAGCACGTAAGCTTCGCGTGCTGACCAGATCGAAGATCGAAGATCGAAGATCGTAAATTCACGCTCATCCCATCGCCGGTTGTGCTTGTGAGGTGGTTGCGGGCACGCCCACTGTGGTTCCTGCCTCAGAGTGTTCGAGGGCTTCGCCTTCGCGCACCAGTCGTGCGGAGTTGAACACCACGACAATCGATGACACGGCATGCATGATCGCCGCGACCAGGCCGGCGTAAGTACCGAACGTGTCCGCCAAAATCAACGCACCGAAGATGATGATGTACAACACCGCGAAAATCATGTTCTGCCTGACGACGCTGAACGTGCGCCGACTCAGCGACACGAGGAACGGAATGCGATTCAGGTTGTTGTTCATCAGTGCGATGGTGGCGGAGTGAATCGCCACATCGCTGCCGGCTGCACCCATGGCGATGGAGATGTTGCCTGCCGCCAGCGCGGGAGCATCGTTCACGCCATCGCCCACCACCAGCACGGTGTGACCGCGGCCCTTCAGGTCGTCGACGATTTCCAGTTTCTGCCCAGGCAACACTTCCGCATGCACATCGCTGCAGTGCATTTCCGAAGCAACACGTTGCGCGACCGAACGACGATCACCCGTCACCATGGTCAGTTGTTTCACGCCAAGCTGACGCAGGTCATCGATGGCGGCGGCTGCCTGCGGGCGGGTGCGATCTTCCAGGCCGATCCAACCCAATGCCTTGCCACCGCGCGCGACGTACAACAGGCTGAGGCCCTCGGCGCCTTCGCTATCGACGTTAGAAAGGTCGATGCCCTGCTCCGCGATGAACGCTTCGCGCCCGACAATGATTTTCTCGTTGCCGAGGGTGGCGATCACACCGCGGCCGGACACTTCTTCGAAGTTGGTGGGTTCACCCAGATCAACCCGCGCCTTCTTCGCCACGTCCACCACCGCGCGGGCGACGGGGTGCCGTGAATTCTGTTCGGCAGATGCGGCGGCTTTCAGCAGTTCCGCCCCGTCCACGCCCTCGGCGGGCTTCATGCGGGTGACGGACAGTTCACCGGTGGTCAGCGTGCCGGTTTTGTCGAACACGATCGCGCTGAGGTTCCGCGCCACTTCCAGGTCGGCCACGTTCTTCACGAGGACACCCAGTCGTGCCGCGGCGGAAAGGGCCGCCACCATCGCCGTGGGGGTCGATAGGATGATCGCACACGGGCACGCCATCACCAGCAGGCCCACCACGATGTTCATGTTCTTGGTGAAGAACAGCGTGATCACCGCGATCATCAGCACCACGGGTGTGTACCACGTGGCGTAGCGGTCGGCGATGCGCATGATCGGGGTCTTTGATCGCTCGGCTTGCAGGATCAGGTCCTGCACCCGGCCGAGCGTGGTGTCCTGCCCGGCCTTGGTAATCTCGATGTCCATCGCACCGGTGACGTTGATCGTGCCGCCGAACACCTCATCGCCGATGGTTTTGTCGACCGGCAGCGACTCACCGGTGATGTTCGCCTGGTTGACGGTACTCATGCCACTGATGATCTGGCCATCGCCGGGAATGTTGTCACCGGGCAGCACGCGGACCACATCACCGGGTTGCAGGGCGGCGGCATCGACTTCGCTTTCCTGACCTTCCACCAGCTTGCGGGCGCGGGTGGGGGTGATTTTGATGAGCGATTCGATACTCTTGCGTGCCCCCAAAGCAGTGCGGTGTTCGATCAGGGAACTGATGATCATGAAGAACGCGATCGAGCCGGATTCAAGGTAGTCACCGTTAGCAAATGCCGCCGTGACGCCGAGGGCCACCAGTTCATCCATGTGAGTGTGACCGGTGATCAGGTTCCGCAATGCACCCACGACCAGTGGCACGCCGAGCAGCAACGCGGCGACCATGGCCAGCAGTTTCCCGTGATCAGGCGTCGGGAACATGAGCATGGCCAGCCCCGATGCCACCAGCAGAACGCCACCGATCAGCGTGATGATGATCTGGGCCCCGGCACGGCCGGTTTGGGCGTCCACAAGATTCTTAATGTGATCGTGAGCCATATGTTGCTCTCTAATATAGACTTAGACGCATCCCGGCATGCGTCTGGCAAGTGCTTGCTTATAATCCCCACAAACAGGTGATAACACCTTTACGTATCGACATATGCAGCGGTTCACCCGAAAAATCGGACGGAGTTGGTTCCTCCATGCGGTCGCGTGGGGTGGCCCTGGGTTCTACCGGGGCTACCGTCAGAACTGTCGCAGGAATCGCACATCATTTTCGTACAGCCAGCGGATATCGCCGATGCCGTAGCGGGCCATCGCGATGCGTTCGATGCCCATGCCGAACGCGAAGCCGGTCCACTGCTCAGGGTCGTAACCCACTGCCTGAAAGACATTTGGGTCGACCATCCCGCAGCCGCCCAGTTCCACCCATTGCCATTCGCCCTTAAGCTGCATTTTGATGTCGAGTTCAGCGCTGGGTTCGGTGAACGGGAAGTAACTTGGCCTCAGGCGAATCTCCGCCTTTTCCCCGAAATAAGCTCGGGCAAACTGGAACAGGGCAGTCTTCAGATCGACCATGCTGACCTGTTCGTCAACATATAACCCCTCCAGTTGATGGAACATACTGCTATGGGTCGCATCATGCGTATCCGGCCGATACACCCTGCCGGGGGCGATCACGCGGATGGGGGGCTGGGTTTGCTCCATCACGCGGATTTGCACGGTGCTGGTCTGGGTGCGCAGCAGGTGCGTGTCATCGAGGTAGAAGTTATCGAGCGGATCACGGGCCGGGTGTTCCGGCGGGATGTTCAGGTCGACAAAGTTGTGCCGTTCGTCTTCGAGTTCCGGCCCTTCCGCCACATCGAAGCCCATGCGGCCGAACACCTCGATGAGCTCATCAATCACTTGCGTGATCACGTGACGACGCCCCATCTGCGGCGGCAGTGGAGGTTCGGTGACATCCAGCATCGGCCCAGCCGCTCGCGGCTTAGCGCTGCCCAACGAAGCTTTCTTCTGGTCGAATTCGGTCTGCAGCCGATTTTTAAGCTGATTCAACCCCTGGCCCAACTGCGGGCGCTCTTCTTTGGATGCGTCCTTCAGCCATGTCATTGCCGCCTTGAACTGGCCCTTGGTGCCGAGGTACTTGATGCGAAACGCTTCGAGTCCATCGGGGTTATCCACGGCTTCCAGGGCGGCGGTCGCATCGCGATCCAGTTGTTCAAGTCGTTCCAACATAGGATGCACAGTCTACGCGCCCGTCGGCCGGCTGCAAACTCTCAGGTGTCTTGAGAGAACTGTCCCTGCCGTGAGGAGCGTGAAACACACCATCGGCTCAGGCACGGGGGTGTACAGCGCGTAGCCGCTGCGTCCATCTGCCAGTTCAAAGCCATAGACAAGCTGGCCGGATTCGTTCAGGACATCCGCGTACTCTCCCATGGCCCAGTCCGCGTAAACGGCAATCCAGTCGATCGTGCTACCAAACAGTTCATCTCCTTCACTTGCGATACGCTGCAGCCCGAGCGACGGATCGTAGAAGTATATGCCCCTCAGGGAGTCGCCGTGTCTGTTGTGAAGGGCCGAGAAAAGCACCTGCCCCTGGTTGTTCATCTCAACGTTACGGAAGTCCTGGAATGTGGAATCACCATCAGGTGTGAGTTGGCCGATTTCTGCAATGGTGGTTGTGGAACCGTCAGCTTCGAGGATGATAAGTGATTCCCACGATGCGCCAAAAAAGCAGGCAATCTGTCCATTGTCGTTTATGGAGAGGGGTTCCACAGTGCGAATGTGGTCTGATACAGGCATCTCGCTCGGGGGAATCAGCCATATTGGTGGTGACGTACCATCAATCACCATGGGCGGGTTGGTCGAGTTGCCGGACAGCCATGATTCGGGGAACACGATCACCCGATCACCAGATGGGCTTATCTGCTGGCCGTAAGTGTTAGAGGTGGCAATGGTCTCGATACCATCCGGTGCGAGGTCACCATCACTGGTGATGCGTTCGACGGTGCCATCGGGCAGTCGGCGGAACAGATGTGAAGTGTATCCAGCGTCCGGGCGGTATTGCGACGCTTTGAAAACGACGCTCTGCCCATAGTATTGGAGCAAATATGGACCACCGGTCGGTGTATCCAGTCCGGGAAGTATTTCGCCCTGTTCTGCGACGACTTCGATATGTCCTGAGGCGTGGGCGAAGTACAACGCTTGGTTGGGGGCAGAATCAACGGAAAACACCACATTACCCAGGTCATCAATACGTGGTGGCATGGAGAAGTCGGCGTAGTAATCTATGCCCAGTTGGTCATGCGTGGCCACCTGTCGGATCGTGTTGGCCGAGGGCGTTGCCACAAACACGCCGTGGTGCTCGGAGTAGGTTGGTGACTCGAATCTCTTGTATGCGGTGAAAGCCACCTGCCCCTGGTTGTTGATCGACCAGTGACGTACATCCATCGGCAGGGTGAAGGTACTGCCGTCTGACTGTAGAATCGGCCACGATATTACCGCGGTATCCGTCGAGCCATCGGCATTACGTACAAAGATGCCACTGACGCTACCACCATCCTCGATATCAGGAAGATGAACCGATCCCTTGTATGCAACCTGTCCCAAGTCATTGAGAACAGGGGTTCCTTCCAGACGGATAAACTCCCCGGAACCCACGGTGTCCCAATCATTGCTAGCCAGCGCTACCAATTCTCCCTTGGCCTGCTGGCCGGTTGGTGTGGGACTGGATGAACCCGATGGGGGATTGGGTGTCCAGTTCAAGTCTGGATGCAGGTCAAAACCCGGATTCAAGCTTTGCGTGGCGTGTGCCACCTGCCCCAAACCTGCCATGCCGATGCAAACCAAACCTACCCACAAACGATGAAACAGCATGCCACCCAAACTCATCTCTCACCCTTTCGTCTGTTTGTTGATTCCCAATATCCCCGAACCGCCCACAAGTTAGCAGTAAAGTTCAAGCATGTCACGCTGGAAGCCACCCTGCGCGATCAGGTTGGTCGATTATCAGACCTTTGGCAAATCTGGTCTTACCGCAACCATCTTGTCGATAAGATCTACCCGCTGGTGCCAGGAATGCGGCATGCGTGTTCAACCGGCCTGGCGATCAAGCCGAAGATGATACCTGAGAGATGGCGGTGTTGGTGATGTACCGGATGATGTGGTTCCGGGGAGTGCGGAGAATGGATTGTGTCAACGAAGGCTGCTAGTACAGGGCGCACCGAAGGTGCGCCGCGGAATTGTGGTGAGTGCAACGTCTGCTGCACAGCGATGGGGGTGAAATCGCTCGATAAACCGGCAGGTGTTCCTTGTGACCATCAAATTGAAGTCGGCTGTAGTATCTACGACCACCGACCTGAAGTCTGCCGCACGTGGTATTGCATGTGGGTGCGCGATGACAAGGGCGTGTTCAACGACGACCAGCGTCCCGATCAAATTGGTGTGTTTTTCACCGCATCGCAGCCCAGCGAAACAACGGGTGAACAATTTATCTACGCCCATGAAATTTGCGTGGGATCATCCGAATGGCCCCAGGCCAAAGAGGCCATCGACTATCTGCGCCAATTCGTGCGGGTGGATTTGCTTCGATTCAAGGGCACGACGACCGAACTGACCGTGTTTGGCGAGTCGGCCGCGTAAGAAGTGTTCATGGATCAATCTATAAAAAAGAACCCACCGCTGCAGGTGCACCGGTGGGCATCATCTTCTGCCCCCGTCCAAGGGCTTATGATCACCGACGGTCGCCGGTGTTGTCTCCAGAGTTACAACGTACACCACCAGTTGTGTCAGGCAAGGCCAATGTGTGTGTTTCCGGTGAGGTGTTCGACGCGGTGTTCAGTTGTGGTTGTCGTCGGATTGTGAGGATGTTTTGTTCGTGTTTTCCGCATCATGATGCCAAAACATGATCACTTTGCCCGACTGATCAAACTTAATACGCACCCATTTACCGAATTTGGCCCCACGACTTCGGAAGATGCCCGAACCTTCCGCATCTTCGTAGATTTCCCAGGTTTCCTTCCCCTTGTACGCCGTAACTTTCTGCGGATCGCCGAACAACTGACGCACCTGTTTCATGGTCATGCCTTGCGACAGGCCGTTCCAGGGTTCCAGCTCCGGATAGGTAACAGGCTTAGGTGGTTCTCGCGTGACGTTTGGCGCTGGAGGAATGTCGCCGTGGCGGCTTTGGGTGGTGGTGTTGTCCCCAGAGCCAAGTGCGCCACTGAACACCAGGCCCAGTGCAACAACGGCAAGCACCACACCGATCAGCACTGATACCCACACGGCACAACCGGAGGATGACTTGCGTCGGCGGGTACTGGCGGTGCGTGTGGATCGTTTGGCCACGGAAGACTCCTTGTGTGGATGTCGCCATGATAAGCCAGCGCGAGCCTTGAACCAACGCGCCTCAGTTCTACGTGGGGCCAAAGCATACATGTTCTTGTTGGACCCACACATTCCCGATGTTGCTGCGGCGTTTTAACTTACGGTATCTGAACCCTCCTTCTACCGAGAAGAGTAGTCCATGTCGACGCAACGAAAGCCAGATGGCATTCACGCGATGATGCCGCGCGATGCGATGTCGCCGGTTGCCCGCAAGCGCCGCGATGCTTACGACATCACGCCTAATGCGTCGCTGTTGCATTGGGAGTTTGGTTTCATGGAGGGGGTTGCCGAGTGCTGGCGTAATGAAGGGATGACCACCGAACGTCCGTGGGACGACCCTGCGTTTGGCTTCGACCCATGGGGCGGGCATTCGCTGCGTCAACTCGGTTGGTGCGAGGCCGCGATGGAGCCTGCCTTCCAGACCAAAGTGCTGGAGGATCGTGGTGAGTACGAACTGGTGCAGGACCATGCTGGCCGCGGCGTGCTCTGCTTCAAGGGACGTCGCAGCGGGTTCATGCCTGAGTACATCGACCACCCCGTCAAAGACCAGCGCACGTGGGAAGAGAACGTGAAGTGGCGGCTCGACCCGACGACGTCAGAACGTTATGTCGACCTCGACCAGCGTATGGCCACCGCAAAGGCCGCCGCCGCGCAAGGCGAGATGATCATCGTCGACCTCATCGGCGGGTACATGTACCTTCGCAGTTTGTTCGGTCCGGAAGACCTGTTGTATGCGTTCTACGATCAGCCGGAGTTAATCGACGACTGCATGCAAACGTGGTTCAACCTGGCCGACACGGTAACGGCGAAGCACCAGCAGCATGTGACCATCGATGAAGTGTTTTTCGCCGAAGACAGTTGCTACAACCATGGCCTGCTCTGTTCACCCGACATGATGCGCCGCTTCATGTTTCCGTACTACCAGCAACTGATCGACAACATTCGCGCCCGGCAACTCGATAAGTCTCGTCGCCTGTTCGTGCAGATAGATACCGATGGTAATGTTGAGAATGCCATCGACGTATATCGCGAGATCGGCATGGATGTGATGAGCCCGTTCGAAGTGGCCAGCGGCTGCGATGTGGTCGAGATCGGCAGACGATACCCTGACTTGGTGATGCGCGGCGGCATCGACAAACGTGTCCTCGCACAGGGCAGACAGGCCATCGATGAAGTGGTCGAGCGCATCCTGCCGGCTATGCGCGAGCGCGGTGGGTATATCCCATGTTGCGATCATTCTGTGCCACTGGAAGTACCGTATGAGGATTATGTCTACTACCGTCGACGGTGTCTGGAACTGGGCGGATAGGCGATACGTTGTTTGGCTAACGAAAGGCTCTCCATGAGTATGACCCCCCGTGAACGTTGGCTGGCGCTGTTCGATGGTCGTAAGCCCGACCGCATACCCACCGACATCTGGGCGACCGACGAAGTGTACGAACAGCTACGCCAGGACTTGAACTGCGCAGATAACCAGGCCGTCTGGGACAAACTCGGTATCGATACGCCTGTCAACCTCATTCCCTGGTACAAAGGTCCGAAACTCCCGGACAATACCGACTTCTGGGGCGTGCGCAGCAAGATGGTGGACTACGGCACCGGCGCGTATTCAGAAACTGACCACTGCCCTTTGGCCGATGCCACCTGTGTTGATGACATTCACGCGCACCCTTGGCCCAACCCGGACGACTTCGATTACCAGCGCATCGTTCCGCTGATTGAACAGAACGATGGCTACCGCCCCTTGCGTGGCGGGGGATTCGAACCGTTCCTGCTCTACTGCAAATTGCGCGGCTTGGAAAAAGCGTTTGAGGATCTGTTGATCGACACCGACATCGCAGAGGCCGGTCTGCAGCACATTTTTGATTTTTTCTACGAACTGAATCGTCGCACCTTTGAAGCAGCCGGCGGGAAGATTGATCTGTTCTATTTGGCCGAAGACCTCGGTGCGCAGACCGGGCCGCTGTTCAGCCTGGATGTGTACCGCAAGTTCATCATGCCGAACCAGAAGCGCATGGCCGACCTGGCCAAACAACACGGTGCGCACGTGTTCTACCACACCGATGGCTCAGCCAAGGTGTTCCTACCCGATCTGATCGATCACGTGGGTATTGAAATCCTCAACCCCATCCAATGGCGTTGCCCCACCATGGAACGCGAAACACTGGCCGCGGAATTTGGCGACAAGGTCATCTTCCACGGCGCGATCGATAACCAGCAGACGCTGCCGTTTGGCACACCGGAAGACGTCCGCGCCGAAGTCATCGAAACGGCAGAAATCTTCAAAGAGTGCCGCTGGATTTGCGCGCCGTGCCACAACCTGCAGCCGAACACACCGACGGAGAATATCGTGGCGATGTATGAAGCTGTGAGTTCGTTAACTCGTTAACTGGTTAATTCGAGCAGACAACTTGCATAGGGGTACGGTTTCAGACGAGTTAACGAGTCAACGAACACCGTCACGCTTCGGTCGCCATCACAAACTGGCGATACAGGTTCGCATAGGTCCCGCGGTGCATCAGCAGTTCCTCGTGCGTACCGCGTTCGATGATGCGGCCCCGGTCCAGCACAAGCACGCAATCCGCGTGACGAATCGTGCTCAGCCGGTGCGCCACCACGAAACTGGTGCGCCCTTTCAACAGAACGCTGAGTGCTTTCTGGATGCGGGCTTCAGTGATGGTGTCGACACTGCTGGTCGCTTCATCAAGGATCAGAATGCGCGGATTGGCCAGCATGGCGCGGGTGAAGCAGATGAGTTGCCGCTGTCCCAAACTGATACCTGCGCCTTGTTCGCCCACTTCGGTGAAGAAGCTGTCGGGCATCATGTCGATCAGGTCGAGGCAGTCGAGTTGGCGTGCCGCTTCAATCACTTCCAGATTCGGTGCATCGGGTTTACCGAGTCGGATGTTGTCCATCACAGTGCCGGTGAACAGGAAGTTCTGCTGCAGCACGATGCCCATCTGGTGGTGCAGGCTCGGCGATGAGACTTGGGTGATGTCGTGACCATCGATGAGCACGTCGCCGCTGGTGGGCAGATAGAACTTGCTGATAAGGTTGATGATGCTGCTTTTGCCACTGCCGGTTGAGCCAACCAACGCGATCGTTTGCCCGGGTTCAGCCACGAAGTTGATGTCGTGCAACACCGGTTTGGCCGGGTCGTAACCGAACGTCACGTGGCGCAGTTCCACACGGCCTTCAATGGGTGGTAACTCAATCGGCTTGGGTGGGTCTTGCCAGTCGGGTTTTGTATCAAGTAGGGCGAACACACGCTCGGCGCCTGCCATTGCTGCCATCGCCGTCTGATACTGCAACCCAACCTGCTGAACCGGACTGAAGAACAACGGAACCAGCATGAAGAAGGCGATCAGATCACCCACTTGCACACTGCCCTGGTTCAACACCTGCCAACCGCCCACTACCAACGCCAGTCCGATGAACACCTGGTTGTTCAGGTTGAGTAGCGGCACGAACTTGCCTGCGGCGCGCACGGCCGTCATGTTTACCTGCCCGTGGTCGGCCGCCAGATCAGCGAACAGCGATGCGTTCACATCCTGCCGGACGAAACCTTGTGTCACGCGCACACCGCCGACGGATTCAGCCAACGTTGCCGTGATGCGGCTGAAGCTTTCTTGTACCTCGCGGTACGCTTCGCTCAATCGCTTGCGGAAGAAGTTGACGATCAACCAGATGATCGGCCACATCACGAGCAGGGCGGCAAACAACTGCCAATCACGCCATGCCATGATCATGCCCGCCACAATCATTTGACCGATCTGCACCATGCTGACGAACAACACCGATTGCACGCCTTGTCGCAGTGCTTCGCAATCGCTGGTGAACCGGCTGATGATGCGGCCGATCTTCGTGCGATCGTGATACCCCATCGTCAGTCGTTGTACGTGTTTGAACAGGTCACGCCGCAGGTCGTGAATGACCAACGTGCCGAGTTCTAATGAGTAGCGCGTACGGAAGTGCAACGTGAACTGCGTGAACAGCGCGAGGGCTGCGAACCCGCACGTGCCGTAGATGGTGGTTTGCATATCGCCGCGGGTGATCGGGCCGTCGATAATCCAACCGAGTACCGCTGCCATCAAGGGCAATTGAATCGAGCGGATTACGACGATCGCGAACAACGTATTCCGTTTGAGTGCATACGGCTTGGTGTAACTGAACAGGCGGCGGAACAACGCCATATCAAGCGGCCGATACTTGTCGGATCGCTCGCGCCTGTTGATCATGGTGATGCTGCGGGCGTTTGTGTTCATATCGCACCCCCGTCGGCCACTTCATGCACCCCGAGTAAACGCTTGCTGGTTTCATCCGCCGTCTGCACATCTGCTGCCCAGCGGTAGCGACCTTCCTGTTCCATCAACTCATCGTGTGTGCCGCGCTGAACAATCTTGCCTTTGTGTAACACGATCACCTGGTCCGCGCGGCGCAACGTGCTTAACCGGTGTGCCACGACGAACGTGGTGCGACCGAGCATGGCGCTATCCATCGCTTTGAGAATTTCATCTTCGGTTTCGGGGTCGATCGCAGCCGTGGGGTCATCCAGTAAAAGAATCGGCGGCTCAAGCAAAACCGCACGCGCGATGGCCAACCGTTGACGTTGGCCACCGCTGAGGTCGCCACCGCCTTCTGCGAGTACAGTGTCGTAACCGTGTTTCAGATCGACAATGAATTCGTGCGCCGCGGCAATCTTTGCTGCCTTTTCAATTTGTTCCTGTGTGGCTTCGGGGTGACCGAATGCGATGTTCGCCGCCACGGTGTTACTGAACAGGAACGATTCCTGGAACACCAGGCCGACGTTACGACGCAGGTCGTAGAGATCAAGGTTGCGCACATCATGGCCATCGATGCGCACGGTGCCGCTGACCGGATCGTAGAAACGCGGGATAAGGCTTAGCAGCGTGCTCTTGCCGGAACCGGTCGCACCGAGCAGCGCGACGCATTGACCCGGCTCGACGCTGGAAGTCACATCACGCAGCACGCTATCTTCTGCGGTGTAACCGAACGTCACCTGCTCGAACTCAACCTTGCCTTCTACGCGGCCGACTTTCGCGGCCTCTTGCTTGCTTTCAATTTCCATCGGTGCATCGAGCACTTCAAACACACGCTCGGCACCGACGAGTGATTGCTGCATCGCGTTGGCGATGTTGGTCACGTTTGCCACCTGCGTCTGGAAGCGTTGCAACGCGCGGTAGAACACCAGCAAGCCCATGCCGACGGTGACTTCACCCTGAATCACCAGGTAGCCACCGAAGCAGATGAGTACCATCATGTTCACATCAGTCAGCAGGTGGATGACAGGGGCGAAGATCGAATGCACCATGAAGATCCACATGCGTTGGTCGCGCACACGGTCGTTCTTGATGCCGAAGCGGGCGATCTCTTCATCCTCGCGAGCAAAGCCTTTCACCACGCGCACGCCTTGCAGGTTCTCCACCAGGCCGAGTACCAGGTCATCCACCAGCAAGCGGTTCTCGCGGTACGCCTTTTTCACCACGCGGGCGAACTGCGCAGTGATGAGCCACATGATCGGCGTGGTGGCCAGGCACGCCAGCGTCAACCACACATGGATGCGCAGCATGAACGTAAGGAACACCGCCAACGTGAGTACCAGCGTGACCAGTTGCACCACTCCCTGGTCGATGAACATGCGGATGGCCTGCACATCGCCGGTTACGCGGTTGATGATCGAACCGGACGCGTTCGCATCGAAGAAGCGGAAGCTGAGGCGTTGCATCTTGTCGTACACCGCCGCCCGCAGATCGACCACAATCTGACAGTTCACCAGATGACCCAGCGTCAGTGCGTGAATGTACGTCAGCAGCGTGCGTGCCAATTCGAACACCACAATCCCCGCGCCAATCACCATCAACACCGTCAGCGGTCCCCACGTATCAGGCGGGGTCAGTCCGAGCGGCCAGTCGATCGGATGCAGGCGATCGCGCACCCGCGCTTCGTCCAATTGCTTGAGAATGGGTGCAGCTTCTTCGGGTGCATCTTCCAGTCGCACGGTCGGATCGACGCCCATCTCGCGCAGTTGATCCAACTCGTCGGCATAGTTGCGGCTGGTCCATTGCCAGGCGATGAAATCGACGCCCTGTCCCAGCAGGCCGAGCGCAGAGATTTCCAGCGTCAACAACACCAGCGTCAGCGCAACCACACGAACGCAACCCCAGCGGTAACACCAGGCCAGCGCGAGCATGCGACGAATCAACTGCCAGTTGGACGGTCCGCCCTCCGGTGGGTGAGAGGGGGTATGCGGTTCGGTCCGTTCCCCAACCATACAGAACTTCCGGTTCCCAGGACGGACGGGACGACCTTCGTGCGGTACGAAGCTTTGCCGACCCGGATCGGTGTGCCGCCTGGTACTGGGAATTCGATCTTACCGGACGAATCTTCAGAATCCATGGGGTTTTCAACTTTCTGCCCATCAAATTGATCGTGCGATGGGATGCGCATGCACGCCAGAGCCACTCGCGGCTTAGCGATATTGAAGCCAATCAAGTCAATGTGAACGACGCGCGAAATCGCGAGCGACTCCGATTCTTCCCGATGGATTCAAGCCCCAACCCCACCTTTTGCCGATAACTGCCAATACCGGCGACGTTCGGTCTTGTGACCATGCGCTGCCGAAAAGGTGATCGACATGTCCATCTTGCCCGCATGGCTACGACCATCCAACCCGCCGCCCAACGCGGCCAACCGTGCCGTGCTCATTGGTACGCCCGCCACCATCCGGGCCATGCGTCGCACCCTGAAAGACTCGGACAACCCCATCGAACCGGTCGGCTGCGTGCTGCTCAGCCCGCAACATCACGCCGGGGCGATCGGCATGCCCGTATTGGGTACCACCGACCAACTCGACTTGATTACCCGCGTTCACCGCATCGATACCGCCCTGATCAGCCTGCCCCTGGCCATGCGAAAGGCGATCGACCGCCTGACCACCCGGCTGGACGAACTCAACATCGCCGCCCGCCAATTGCCTACCCTCGAAGACCAACTCGCCGGTCGCGTGGGCAAGGCTCCGGGTGATATCGACCTGAATGCCTTATTAGACCGCCAGCCGCACCGGTTGGATGAAGCCGCCATCCGTGCCATCCTCACTGGCAAGCGCGTGCTGATCACCGGGGCCGGCGGCAGCATCGGGTCGGAATTGGCCCGCATCGTCGCTTCGTATCAGCCCAGCGTTCTGCTGCTGATGGAAAGGGCGGAGAACAACCTGTTCAACATCGATCGCCAGATCGCCACGCACTTCCCCGAAGTCGATCGGCAGGCCCTGCTGCACGATGTTTGCCAAACTGAACGTACGACCCAGCGGGTCACCGAACTCAGTCCACACATCGTGTTTCATGCCGCTGCCCACAAGCACGTGCCCATGATGGAAGATCATCCCCGGGCCGCGGTGGAGAACAATTTCTTCGGCACCAAGTCGATTGTCGACGCTGCCGATGCCGCGGGTTGCGAACGATTCGTGATGATTTCCACGGACAAGGCGGTCAATCCCACCAGTGTGATGGGGGCGACCAAACGCGTGGCTGAGCTGTATGTCCAGCACATGAACAGCCGCAGCGATACCGAATTCACCATGGTGCGGTTTGGCAATGTGCTGGGTTCGGCGTGCAGCGTGATCCCCATCTGGACCGAGCAGCTGGCCGACGGCGGCCCCATCACCGTGACCGATCCCCGCATGACGCGGTACTTCATGACCATCCCAGAGGCCGCAGCACTCGTGATCCAGGCAGGCTCCCTTCCGGGGGTCGGTGGGCAGGTGATGTTGCTGGATATGGGTGATCCTATCCGCATCCTTGATATGGCTGAACGCTTTGTTAACCTGCACGGGTTAAATGCAGGGAAGGACGTTGATATCACCATCACCGGCGCGCGGCCGGGGGAGAAGTTGTTCGAGGAACTCGCTTACGACAGCGAGGACATTCAACCCACCACGCACGAAGCGGTGCGCAACTGGAAGACCGATCCGCCCGATGCGATCCGCATGAATCGCATCACCGAATCGCTTGCCCAACGGCGCTACTGTGATGACCGCGAGGCGATCATTACCGCGCTCCGCGAAGCGGTGCCGGAGATGAAACCTTTGGCCGATGCGGCCGCGTCACTCGAACCGTGCGTGAACAACCAACCGCCGGCGACCAAGCTGGCTTAGCGGCCCCGATGCTGTGTTGGTGGGCGAAGGCGAAACATGGCACTGAACGACGACCAACGACGCATGCTCCAGACCAACCTTGCCCGCGACAAGGCAGAAGCCCTTCTAGAAGGACTCAAGCGTGCCCGCGCCGAAGCGGAAGATCGCATCGTCGGTGCGGATAACCTCGACCCCCAACGCATCGAGCAAGGCCGCCACGCCATGCAACGCGCCATCGAGGCGGCCCAGCGGATGGTCGATTCACTCAACAGTGCGATGGACGTACTGGATGATGATCTGACCGATGAGAATCTATCGGACGCACTGGGTGATTCTGAAGACACGGACGAAACTTCCACCCCTGAGCAACCGAAGGAATAACAAGATGCTTCGTGCATTGTCATCTTTAGCTCGTACGAGAAGTGCCATGGCCAATACCAACGACGCGCCTTTGGACGACATCGATCACAACAGCGACGATGCCGGTCGCTCCACCCAGTCGATTCAGGGCGAAACCCGCCGTCAGAACGACTACATGAATTGGGCCTGCGAACGCTGGGCCCGGGCGGTCAGCGATGCCGCCGACCAATCGCACCGTTCGTATGTGCGCCGTGTCGAGGCCAGCCAACACAATGGCGGCAACGGCAAGGTCTGCTGATCCACCAACGTCTTTGATGACTCTTCATTGGTCGGGGCCTGCCTCGACAATACTTGTGGTGTCGGCTGCGCAAGCTCGAAACGCGAACTTCGAACTTCGAGTTTCCCTACTCTCCCCTTCGGTATTCCGTCGGTGTCCAACCACTCTTCTGTTTGAACTGGCGGCTGAAGAAGTACACATCCCTGTACCCCAGCACATCCGCAATCTGACTCACGGTTAATCCTGTCTCGCGGAGTAACTGCTTCGCGCGATCGATGCGGCGCTGCACGAGATACGCCTGCGGGCTCATGCCCATGACTTTGCTGAACACCCGCGTTAAGTGATCCGGTGTGCAACTGGCTTGCTGGGCGATTTCAGCGATGCTTGGGGCATTGGTCAGATCTTCACTGAGTCGCGCCGCTGCTCGCATGGCTAACTGATAATGATGTCGTTCCGTGCCGCCGCGCGGTTGGTGTGCATTCGCCTGCTTTGACTCGTTCGCGTCCATATCCATCAGCAGGCCGCGGAGCAACTGGGTGGCAACGTCTGCCTGATCCGTGTGCCCCACCTTCGCGCTTTGCCATGCACGTGCGATGCGCCTGGTGATAGTTTCCACATACTCCACATCCAGTACATCTCGGTGCTCGCGGTGGATGTCGACTCGGCCGGTAACGACGCGTCCACGTTTGAGTAGATCAAAGTGGATGTAATTAACGCCTAGTCGGTTTCGCTTGTCATGATCGCCCAGATACAAACCGCCGGGTCGCATCCAGAACAGGGCGCCAGGTCGCAGGTGAACTAGGCGATCGTGCATCTGCATGGTGCCCCGCCCTGCCCAGACGTACCATAAATCGTAATCATGAAGATGATCCGACCATCGTTTCTCCAGTCGCCAGCCCGGTTCGCACCGCACGATTCCCGCACTGTTCACTCGAACCGTCAGTTGTGACCAGGGTAGAAGCATCAACTTATTATATCGGATCAATACAAGCATTGGCCGGTTGCGTTCATGGCCCGCGTCGGCACGGTAGGGAACGATGTATACAACATCAATTCACTTGCTGGAGCCTTCGTGATGTCCGCTGAATCCGCATTCGATCACCTGTCCGCGACTGATTACGACCCTGCGCTGTATTCGCCCGATTCACTCGCCGCAGGCATCGATGGCCTTGCCGCATGGGATGAAGTCGCCACCGCTCAATACCGCGACCTTGGTTTCGTCGTCATCCGTGGTGCGCTCGATCCCGCCACCGTGCAAACCGCACGCGAGGCCATGGTCGACTTGGTCATGGGTCGTGTGGCTGGTTACGTCGGCGTGCAGTTCGAATCGTGGGCGAAGGATCAACTCGACCAACTTGATGCCGATGCGCGACTTGGCGCGGTGCGCAAACTGATGCATTTCAATGATCATGAACCCCGCTTCAAAGCCATTGCCGAAGATTCTGCACTCATTCGCATCATCACACGATTGCTCGGACACACGCCGTACATGTCGCAGGACATGGCCCTGCTGAAACCGCCTGGCGGACGCGAGAAACCATGGCACCAGGACAACGCTTACTTTAATCTACCCGAAGGTACGCCGGTGACCGGAGTGTGGATTGCACTCGATCAGGCCACGCCCGAAAACGGTTGTATGCACTTTGTTCCCGGCTCGCATCGTGATGGTCCGGTGGTCCACTTCAAGCGGCGTGACTGGCAGATTTGTGATACCGATATTCTCGGTCGGCCTTGTGTGGCGGCTCCGGTGGAACCGGGTGATTGCATCATCTTTGATGGCCTTGTTCATCATGGCACGCCGCATAACCCAACCAACACGCGTCGTCGTAGCCTGCAATTTCATTACGTGCCCGAAGGCACACCCAAGACCGACGATGCCGATCGCCTCCGCGTGTTTGGCAGCGAAGGCAAGAACGTGACGTGCTGATACTACCGGTACCCCAAACTGTAGCTGCGGGCGTGTTGTCCGCTTGATGACCAGAAGAATGGCCGACATGGCCGTTGCCACAATTCACCAACTGTTGTTACCAGTCAATAGCGAGGTGCCGGGTGCGATGGACACGT